>CAVUMJ010000166.1:0-5634 GCA_963741375.1 uncultured Pseudomonadota bacterium | reverse complement strand
CATCAATACGGTATTGGTCCTGATCAATCAAGCCAACACACGGCGCCGTGCAACGTTCAATCTGATATTGCAAACAGGGACGGGAACGATTGTTGTAATAAGAATCATCACACTGTCTGACCGGAAAGATTTTTTGCAGCAGTTTCAGTGTTTCTTTGACGGCAGAAGCGCTAGGGTAGGGGCCGAAATATTTGCCGGGACGTTTTTTAGCTCCCCGATGAAATGTCAGCTGCGGAAAATCATGTAAACTGGAGAGAAACACGTAAGGGTAGGATTTATCATCGCGTAAACTGATATTGTAGCGCGGCTGCAAACGCTTAATTAGCTGGCTTTCCAGCAAAAGCGCCTCACCCTCGGTATGAGTAACCGTTACATCAATAGCGGCAATCTTTGCAACCATTGCTTGTTGCTTTGGCGAGGCTGGTTGACTTTTGAAATAGCTGGAAACTCGTTTTTTTAAATTTTTAGCTTTTCCGATGTAAATAATCTCGGCTTTATCGTCAAGCATTTTGTAGATGCCCGGACGCTGAGTCAGGGACTTTAAGAAGGTTTTGACATCAAAGTTGTTGGCAACCCCCTGATTCACTCAAAATCCCCTAGCAGGCTTTGAATAGTAGCAAAGACCTCTGTTAGCATTTCCATGCTCAGGCGCTTGGTTTGAACGTTATAACGGCTACAGTGATAAGAACTGACCATAGTGTTACCATCAGGCAGACCAAAAACTTTATGATGGCCAAAAGTCGCTGTCCGGGTTTTTAAACCATAAGCACGCAAAACAGCCTGATGAGCAATATTGCCCAAAGCCAGAATGACGGATTTTGCCGGTAAGGTGTTTAATTCCGCAGCCAGAAAGGCATTGCAGGTTTTGATTTCCTCGCCATTAGGCTTGTTCTGTGGCGGAAGGCATTTTACTGCATTGGTAATACGGCAGTGCTGTAACTTGAGACCATCATCAAGGGCAATTGATTGCAATTGATTACTAAAACCGAAGTCAAACAATGCCTGATATAGTAACAATCCGGCGTAATCGCCGGTAAATGGCCTGCCTGTGGCGTTGGCGCCATGCATTCCCGGCGCCAAACCAACTATCAACAGTTTGGCGTCGGGGTCGCCAAAAGGCGCTACCGGCCGGGCATGGTAATCCGGATGTTGTTGTTTAACGCTCTGCAGAAAACCGGCAAGTCTTGGACAGAGCTGGCAATTAGGGTCAAAATGATTATGATCTGGCATGATAAATGATAAGGACATGGTCCGGTTAATAAAGTTTTAAAATCGGATGATACGTGATTTTCGAGGTGGTGATAAGAGGTGTCGATTTCAATGAAAAATCTCTTTAATCTATTGGTTGAAAGAGTATTTTGGCAGGATTGTTAGCTAATAAATTGTAAAAGTCCGGATTCAACTTGATCAAACACTGAAGGCAAAGTTCGGTCATAAGCGATGGTGGGTTTGCAAATGCGGGCTGGGTTGAATGATAATGACTCGTAAAGCTCAGAGTGAAATCCAGCATTGAAAACGAGTAGGTTTCATAGCCAAATGGTCATAATAAACAATCGCCAATTTTTCTAACCATCAATTTATTCATTAAAAATTTTCAGCAATGAAAACACCAACACCGAAACAAATTGAGATGATGCAACAAGCGATGACGCTGCATGAATCAGGTCAGTTAAATAAAGCGGCAGCGCAATATAAAAAACTACTAACGCTTTTGCCTAACAATACAACATTATTAACTAACTTGGGTGCGATTGCACTTCAACAAGGCAATCTTGAAGAGGGAGTGAAAATCACAGCCAAGTCTTTGAAAATTGCCCCCAATCAACCTTATGCTCTTAACAATTGCGGCGTTGCACTTAAAGCGTTAAAACGATTTGATGAGGCGCTTGCCAGTTATGACCAAGCTATTGCCTTTAATCCTAACTACTCAGAGGCATACCTTAATCGTGGCAATATACTTCAAGAGTTAAATCGCTTTGATGAGGCATTTTCCAGCTATATTCGCGCCGTTGAACTTAATCCTAATTATCCAGAGGCATACACCAATTGCGGTACTGCACTTCAAGAGTTAAAACGCCTAGATGAGGCGCTTGCCTGTTATGATCGCGCCATCGCCCTCAATCCGAATTATGCAGATGCATACGCCAGACGCGGTAATTTACTTCAAAAGTTAAGACATTTTGATGAAGCGCTTGCCAGTTATGATCGCGCCATTGTCCTCAACCCTAATTATGCAGAGGCACATGCCAATCGAGGCGCTGCACTGCAAGAATTAAAACGCTTTGATCAGGCACTCACCAGTTATGATCGTGCTATTGCCATCAATTCTAGCTATGCACACGCCTATTCCAATCGAGGAGTTGCGCTTCAAAGCTTAAAACGCCTTGATGAGGCGCTTGCCAGTTTTGATCGCGCCGTTGCCCTTAATCCTAGCTATGCAGAAGCTTACTCCAATCGTGGTCTTGCGCTTCAAGAGTTAAGTCGCTTCGATGAGGCGCTTGCCAGCTATGACTGTGCAGTTACCCTCAACCCTAATTACGCAGAGGCCTATGCCAATCGTGGTACTGCACTTCAAGAGTTAAAGCGCTTTGATGAGGCGCTTGCTAGTTATGGCCTTGCAGTTAACCTTAATCCTAATTATGCAGAGGCATATGCCAATCGAGGCACTGCACTTCAAGAGTTAAAACGCTTTGAGGAAGCGCTTGCCAGTTATAATCGTGCAATTACACTCGAGCCAAACTTGAATTTTTTGTATGGACAACGCTTGCATGTCAAAATGCAAATTTGCGATTGGTGCGGCATTGAGACAGAATTTGCACTACTTGCCGAAAAAATTCAGGCAGGCGAAAAAATATCCCCACCGTTTGAGCTTTTGGGGATTTCCGGCAGTGCTCAACTGCAACGTAAAGCCGCTGAAGTCTGGATAGCCAATAAATTTCCGGCCATGAATGTGCTCCCAAAAATTTCACGGTATCCTGAGCACGGCAAGATACGCGTAGGATATTTTTCGGCAGATTTTCGGTGTCACCCAGTTGCTTTTTTGACGGCAGAGTTGTTTGAAAAACACGATAGAAGTATATTTGAAATTACGGCTTTTGCATTTGGATCTGATAGGAAAGATGAGATGAGATCTCGGTTGGAGCTTGCTTTTGACCATTTTGTCGATGTTCGAAATCTTTCCGATAAAGAAGTGGCGCAGCTTTCAAGAAACATGGAAATTGATATTGCTGTCGATTTAGGAGGGCACACTATTAACAGCAGGCCCGGCATATTTGCGATGAGGGCTGCGCCATTGCAAGTAAGTTATATCGGTTATCTGGGTACTATGGGGGCTGATTACATGGATTATCTTATAGCTGATCCCGTTATCGTTCCCGAACAAGCTCAGCAGCATTATGTTGAAAAGATTGTTTACCTGCCAAGTTACCAAGCAAACGATAGCAAACGGCGTATCGCTGATACGATTTTTACCCGAGAGCAATTGGGTTTGCCTGAAAAAGGTTTCGTTTTTTGTAGTTTTAATAACAGCTTTAAAATTACCCCTGAATCATTTTCCAGCTGGATGCGGATATTAAACGCCGTGGAAAATAGTGTATTGCTTTTATTGGCTGATAATGAATCTGTTGAGCGCAATTTAAAAAATGCTGCGGTTTTAAGAGATGTTGCTGCCGATAGATTAATTTTTGGGAAACGGATGTCCTTGCCTGATTACTTGGCCAGATACCGCACGGCAGATTTATTTTTGGATACGCGTCCATACAATGCTGGTACAACAGCAAGTGACGCACTCTGGGCGGGCTTACCGGTACTGACCTGTATGGGCGAAGCCTTTGCCTCCAGAGTAGCCGCAAGTCTGCTCACCGCCATCGGCTTACCTGAACTGATTACTACTACTCAGCAACAGTATGAGGCGCTGGCCATTGAACTTGCAACTCATTCCATAAAGTTGGCCGCCATCAAAGAGAAATTAGCGCAAAACCGGTTAACAACGCCTTTGTTTGATATCCAATTGTTTACCGATAATATCGAAAACGCTTATATACAAATGTATCAGCGGTATCGGGCAAGTCTGCCGCTCAAGCATATTTTGCCTTAACTCGCCGCTGTGCCGGCGCGGACAAAATAAACCGCAACTTCTGGTTCAAATAGTGCGTTAAATTTTTCCCAATGTTATGATCACGACTGTTTGCACCAAAAGGAGCGAAAATTCCAACTGAGATATCCAACAACCCTTATGAGATTGCCGTATATGCGCTGTCCCAATTTATCGTATGTCACTGGCTACGCTTTTTAGACCAAATGCAGCCATTTAGGCTGATGGGGCAATAACTGATTATTAGCGGCAAGTTCATTGCGTCCAAGGTTGCGGTCATATCATCCCAAGGCAATGACAGTCCAAGCATATTGTATTGCCGCCATTGCGCTTGCTGGAGGTGTTCTATCAATGCATCATCAAATCTCATGCGTATCAGCTTTGCCTGTACGCCGCCAACAATACTAAATGGCGCAATATCTTTGGTCACCACGCTTCCCTCCAATTATGCAGCCATTGCCGATAGTGAAACCACTTTTAATGCGTACAATTGACAGCACGCAATATGCATCTGGGGGCAATGTAGCTAAAGGAGTCAATACGGCTTTCGTGACTTAAGGTACAGTCGAATAACCGAACCGGAGGCGCAAAGTCTAGGGTAAAAGGCACTTGGCGCCGGGGGCAAACCATAAACCAAGATCGGTCAGTTTTGACTGGATTTCTGGAGTAACGGAAAGCAGCGCCATAAGTGATTTTAAACAATCAGGTTAGTGATTTTCCAGATAGTTACAGTGTTCAGTTCGTCGCGGCGGCTCAACTGATTGTTTGCCTGCATAAATTCAGTTATTTTGGGGAAGAATGCCGTATGTATAAAAACAATAAGGGGATGAGCTTATTCCACAGGAATTAACTGTACACAAGTTATACAAAACAGAATAGTATCCCCAAAGACCGAAAGCCATCTTTATAAAGATGGCTTTGATCATGCTGACATGAAACATGTCAAACTGAATACCCCTAAAAAATCTATGACACCTGTTAGGAAACTACATAGTTTTTTTAAAAAACCATGTACTTCTTAGGCAATTTGGAGATGTGGATTCTATTAAAAAGCAAATTTTGAATAAAATAAACCGCTCAAATAGCTAGCAGTTCTTTTTTATTTTTGACAGGCTTTTTATTTGGAAGTATCCAGGCGTCATCACCCGGGAAGTATCAGATTTATAATGGCGTAACGTTTTCCGCTTGCGGGCCTTTTGGGCCGGTGGTCACTTCCATAGTAACACGTTGACCTTCTTTCAAGGTTTTACGACCATTCTTGGTATTGATAGCATTGAAGTGGACAAATACATCTTTGCCGCCTTCTTGCTCGATGAAACCGAAGCCTTTTTCATCGTTAAACCATTTTACTTTGCCTTCTACTTGTGCTGACATATTACTCTCTTGCTTTAAAAAAAATTTGCTGGCGTACTTTTAAAAAGGAACTCCAGATTGGATCATTCTAGCATACTAATTTGCAAGTTATAAGCACTCGATTTTGATCTGTCAACACTTTTTTCGGTTCCGCTGTAAAGTGTCCATTTAATTCTACAATTTAATTA
>CAVUMJ010000165.1:0-10475 GCA_963741375.1 uncultured Pseudomonadota bacterium | reverse complement strand
TACTGGTTCAGTTATTACGTGTGATCTGAGGTCAGTAATGTGTGCAGCACTTTTTTTATATACGGCGCTGCACAAATCATTTCCACTTTGTATTCGGTTATTTTCTGTAGATTTCCGGGCTCTCCCACAAACGGCTGGCTGCCCGGTAAAGGCCGAAATTGGCCTTCTCCCGCTACTTGCCAGCAACATTGATCATAGCCCTGATATTGTCCCGCACCTTCCTCAAACAAAGCATTTTTAACCGTTTCCACATGACTGGCTGGGACATAAAATATTAATTTGTACATGGACTAATGTATCCGCCTTTCAGGAAGACGAAGTCGCCACAAAAAACACCCCCCAGAGAATTACCACCAGGGTGATCTCTTCAATCATATTTACCAGCACTTGCCGATCTGACTTGGCATTCATGGAGTATTGGTTAGCTTTTTGGTCACGCATATGTACTGAATGATACATCATGATTTTCTCCTAATTATGATTGGTATAACTGCGCATTTGTCCGACTAAAACACCTTGGATTTCCACTTGATGCGGTTTATAACGCATGGCTTCCATCTTGGAGTTGGCCGGAATGAGCAGGATTTCATGGGGGTATTGCTCAATAAACTTGAGAGTGGCTTCGGTTTTATCTATCAAAGCCACCACGATTTCACCGTTACGGGCATGACTGCGCTGTTCTATGACTACCCAGTCGCCATCAAAAATGCCTTCCTCTATCATGGAGTCGCCTTTAACTTTGAGGACATAGCAGGACTTTCCGGTTTTGATTTGCTCCGGTACGTTGATATAACTGATATCTTCGATGGCTTCTATTGGTCTGCCTGCTGCGATCACGCCGACAAACGGCAAGCCTTCTTCATCATCCGTTTGCCGATACAGATTTTTTGCTTGCGAACTTAAACGGATACCACGCTGTTTGCGTTCCGGCGCCTCTATCAATTGGGCGTCAATCAAAGCCTTGATTTGATGATGCATGGAACCGCGCGATTTCAAACCCATCGCTGCACACAATTCATCCAATGTTGGCGGATGCTGAAAGGAGTCCTGGCTTTTCAACAGAAAATCCAGTATTTCTTTTTGTTTTCTCGTGATTGGCTGCATAGTTGTTCCTAATTCGTTCTAAATTAGAATAGCACAACAACTAAAATAGAACAAGTACAGAACAAAAAATTGTTGAGAACAAATAAACTGTCCGGAGTAGTAGCAGATAAATTGTCCGGTTGTAATACGCGCCGAGGAGGCGCAAATGAGTCGGACAAAGCTACTACACGAGATACGAAAAATGAGATTCGAAGAGGCCTATGAAGGATGGCAAAACAAACGATTGACTCAAGAGGAAGCGGCGAGGTTATTAGGAGTCTGTGAAAGAACGTTTAGACGGCATATAGACCGGTACGAGGAAAATGGACTGGAAGGATTGATAGACAAGCGTCTAGAACAGTTATCCCACAGACGAGCGCCTGTCGATGAAGTGCTTAAACTAACGGATAGTTACCGGCAGCGATTTTCTGGATGGAATGGCAAGCATTTTTACAGTTGGTATAAACGAGAGGGAGGAGAGCGCAGTTATACCTGGGTTAAATGCCGTTTACAGGAAGCAGGGTTACTGAAGAAGTCGTTAGCCAAAGGAAAACCATTATTCCTGAAGACTCTACCCTGAAAAGACATTTTCTGACTCAGGTTCAGTCTGAAATTGAAACATTGCTGTTTCCCAGACCAACGGATTCGACTTTGAGACGTCACTATGACGCACTGGTAAAAGCCCAAATGCAAACATTCTTAGGCAATTCAGCTGTTTAAGAGTTTGTTCCGGTTAAGTTCGAATGGAGAGTTGTCAACCCGCCGGCCTGATGTTCATCAGGCCGGGTTTCGGTTCACGGTTCAACCGATCTGTTAGCTGGACGGCTTTTTTTATTGAATTTTGTCACATTCGATTTTTATTTGTACCCTCAAAAACCCAGATCATTATCGAACGATAAAAATAGAAAGGCCCGTAAGCTGGCTAGAGCAACAGCGACTTGAAACGCACGTAGTGAAACCCAGCAGATGCTTTGAAATTACCGAGTTTCTTTGTATGCAAACTGCTTTTTGATTACAAAATTTTTCAGCTTTGAAGCTGGATTTTTGGGTACGAAGTGCATGAGACCTTATGCAGGTATCGACCAACACTTTCAAATTTATAGCCCTACTTTATAGTCATAATCCGGATCGGGGTCAATTTGACCAAATAAGTCAGTTATTTCCATCTGTTTACGACGATTAATAAACTCCTTTAAGGCAGTAACAACTGTATCTTCCTTTGTTTTAAAGTGTCTTAGCATTAATGCTTCATTAATTAAATTATCATTAACAAATAATCACTGTGAGTAGGAAAATTCCATGCTTAATAGTCAAGAGCTTTACCAACAAGCCAACCAGCTATCACCGCTTGAAAAACTTAAATTAGCCGAATTATTACTTGCCGACCTGGACACTCCGGATGCAGAAATTGACGCTATTTGGCGAGATGAAGCCAATAACAGATGGCAAGCTTACCAAGCAGGCAAATTAAAAACAGTAAGTTACAATGAAGTAATGCAAAAATATAAATGAAAATAGAATTTCTTGAGCAAGCTCAAATAGAATTGGATGATGCATTTAACTGGTATGAGGCCAACAAGAAAATTTAGGCTATCAATTTTTAAATGAATTTGATGCTGCCATCCGACGAATTATTGCATTTCCGGAATCTTACATCTGTTTAGACAAAGAAATTAGACGCTGTTTGATCAAGCGATTTCCATATGAAATTTTATATAGCTCTCATAATGACACGATTATCATCATTGTAGTGGCACATTTACACCGCAGGCCAAATTATTGGCTTGGCGGAATAGTTTAACTATTAAACTCCATTAGACAAAAAATCAACGCATCTCCGCAAAAATATTATCCATAGACCAAAAGCCATGCTGTTGGCGCCTGCCGTTTTTGAAATGTGGCAGTCCTTTTGTCTTAGCTAGGCTTGCGTCCATCTGGCATAAATAGTATCAGCGGAAAGATCTGCTCCACAATCCCATTCAACAAAATACTCACCGTGGTGAATTCGCTTAAATTCATTAACATCTTTTAACGGTGCAAAAGCTTCAGACTCTAAATATGGCTTAACATCAAACAATCCGGAGCATCCATTTTCAGCAAGCACATACAACAAATAATTATCTTTAGGTAAAATTTTTTCGATTTTCATTGATCCAATCCTCTAATCGGAAATGGTTTTTTCCCAGTAACAGCCAATTGCCAATCTGCCAGCAGATCATCCTGATGTATTCTAATAGCGGTATCTGAAAGAGGTATGACGGTATATACTCCGTTAAACTTGAATATACCGTATATAAATAGATGCCCAAACACCCAATCGAACAATAAAAAACCCGCCAAGCCAGACAACTTGCGGGTTTTTGGACTTTTTCGTACGATATAAAACCTAAATTTGACCGAGAGACAGCTTCAATCCTGTTCATGCTTTGAACATAAAATCAATACTCTTCCAAACGCAACACAGGCCCATAAGCTGTTTTTTTATCAAAATCGTCCCAAACATAAAGGGGATCAATGCTTGGTCGGGTAGGTATGGGCAGAGTCAGCAAATCCACCAGCCCGATAGCCATTCTACCAACAGTATGAATCGCGCCTTCCATGCCGCCGCCCAGGAAACCATAAATAAAATTTGCGTTTTGAGCATTGTTTTCAATAATGACGCATTTGGGTATTTCCAGACCAGAAGTAGTCAGATTGGCAATACTACTGGTCAGTTTACGGCTGACAATACTGCCATAAGTTGGATATTGAGGTTCATCAGCCTGTGCCATAGGTGCTGCTGTTGTTAATCCTGTTATCAATAATGCTAGCAAGATGCGGGTATTTCTGTTCATGAGATATCCTAATAGTTTAACGGCGCTTGTTTTTTTGTTAGGCGAATAATCAAAAGATTACCGACTGACAAGAGCAACACTCATCAGCCATATAGAGTGCATAGGTTGTCAGAAGTATAGCAGAGCATTTTTGATTTAATACCGTAGCCCATTCAAAAGCAAAAGCTGTCGTTTTGGCCAAAACACCAAAAAACTAATTGCCAGGTTGAAAGATCGCCAGGATGTTTATTTTTTTAAAGCTTTGGCAAAAGCATTACTCATAGTGTTCTGCAATGGCGGTTGAGACTTGGCTTTTGCTGCAGTTTTAGATTTTTCAGGACGCGGCATTTCAGCAGGTTCCAAATGTTTTTTCATGCTTAAAGAGATACGTTGTCTGGCTATGTCGATTTCCAACACCCTGACCTTAACCATGTCCCCGGTTTTGACTACATTGCGCGGATCTTTTACAAAGTCGTCAGCCAAATGCGAGATATGCACCAATCCATCCTGATGGACGCCAATATCGACAAAAGCCCCGAAATTAGCCACATTGGTGACTACGCCCTCCAAAGTCATACCCACTTGCAAATCAGAAATTTTCTGTACGCCTTCCTTGAATTGGACGCTTTTAAATTCCGGACGCGGATCTCGGCCCGGCTTTTCCAGCTCCAGTAAAATATCGCAAACAGTCGGCAAACCAAATTCCGGGCTGGTGTAATTTGCCGGATTCAAGCTGCGCAAGAACTGGCTTTGACCGATGAGGTCACGAATGGATTTACCGGTGTCATCCAGAATAACGTTAACCACCGGATAGGTTTCCGGATGCACTGCCGAGGCATCCAATGGATTTTCTCCGTTCATGATACGTAAAAAACCTGCCGCCTGTTCATAAGCCTTGTCTCCCAAGCGCGGCACTTTTTTCAATTGATTGCGGTTATTAAAGGGGCCATTGGCATTACGATACGCGACAATGTTCTCACTGATGCCGGCAGTCAGTCCGGAAACCTGTTTCAAAAGCTCTACCGATGCAGTATTCACATCCACACCAACGGCGTTAACGCAGTCTTCCACAACATTTTCCAGCATCCTGGCCAACTGCACCTGATTGACATCATGCTGGTATTGGCCGACACCAATAGATTTAGGATCAATTTTAACCAACTCGGCAAGCGGGTCTTGCAGGCGTCTGGCTATGGAGACAGCTCCTCTTAGCGACACATCAAGATCGGGAAATTCTTTGGAAGCCAGTTCAGAAGCTGAATAAACGGAAGCACCGGCTTCAGAGACCGTCACTTTACGAATTGGCAGATCTTGATGCAGCTTGATTAGATCGCTAACCAATTGATCGGTTTCTCTGGAAGCCGTACCGTTACCTATACTGATCAAATCCACCTGATGATGTTTTATCAGTGCTGCGAGTACGGCTATGGATTGATCCCACTGGTTTTTGGGCGGATGAGGATAAATGGTGTCGGTAGCCAAAACTTTACCTGTGGCGTCAACCACTGCAACTTTAACACCGGTACGAATGCCAGGGTCCAGCCCCATTGTAGCCTTAAGCCCGGCCGGGGCCGCCAATAGCAGGTCACGCAAATTTCCGGCAAAAACCCTGATGGCTTCCTGTTCCGCCGCTTCACGCAAGCGCTGTTTCAAATCCATGTCAATTCGGGTAAAGAGTTTGATTTTCCAGGCGAAACGCGCGGTTTCCGCCATCCAGGCATCGGCAGGACGATTGCAATCCTCAACCTGCAGATGGCGGGCAATCAACTGCGCACAAATCTGATGCTCTTCCTGTTCCAATTCCGCCGGTTTTAACGTCAGGTTCAACAAGTTTTCATTACGGCCGCGAAACAAAGCCAGCGCCCTATGCGAAGGAATTTTAGCAATCGCTTCACTGTAGTCGAAATAATCCCGGAATTTGGCGGCTTCCGTTTCCTTGCCGCTAACCACGGTAGCCAAAACAATACCCTTGTTCCAGATGCGTTCCCGAAATTCGCCCAGCAATTCCGCATCTTCACTGATGCGTTCCAGAATAATTTGTCTGGCGCCATCCAACGCCGCAGCAATATCGGCCACCCCCTTCTCTTCATCAATATAATCACGGGCAACTTGTTCAGGTATCAACTCGCGATTGGTCAACAAGGCGTCAGCCAAGGGCTCCAGCCCGGCTTCACGGGCGATTTGCGCCTTGGTGCGGCGTTTGGGTTTATAAGGTAGATAGAGATCTTCCAGTAATGTCTTGGTGTCGGCCTGCAAAATGCTTTGTTGCAGTTCCGGAGTCAACTTGCCTTGTAATTCTATGGTTTCCAAAATCATCCGGCGTCTATCGTTCAGCTCTCTTAAATAGATCAGCCGTTCTTCCAGAGTACGCAGCTGGCTGTCGTCCAGACCACCAGTGACTTCCTTGCGGTAACGGGCTATAAAAGGCACTGTAGAGCCTTCATCCAGCAGATTGACTGCTGCGGCGACCTGCTGGATTTTGACAGAGAGTTCTTCGGCAATACGTTGATTAACATCCATTGGCAGCTTTAAAAGTGGAGTTGGCAAAAGTGATTATTTTACCAGTTGAAAACAATTTTGATTAATTTGAATCTAAGTATTCCGGCATAAAAAAACCACTACCTGCCTAAGCTGGTAGTGGTTAGTTTATAAAGCGAAATTATTATTATTTGATCTGAAAATTATTTTGCTTGACTTAAAACGTCGTTATTCAGATCTTTGCGTTTAGCCAGAACTTGTGCTTCTGCTTGTGGAGTGGTTTGTGCGCTGTATTGAAGATGTTTTACTTCATCTTTTTTCAGCAACAATACACCAGCAATTGCAATAACAGTTACGGCAATAACCACAATCATAGTATTGTCTTTTTGTTCTTCTGCCATGGTATTAATCCTCTTTTAAATAATTGTAATAAAACCCTCTTACAAGGGGGCAACTCGAGTTGCATGTCGAAATTATTTTATTATTGGTCGACGGGTGAATTTTTACACCCAATTTAGTTTCGTGTCAAAACTTTATTTTAAAAAAAAATTTTCCCTCCGGATTAATCACTTTAACCCTTAAATAACAAACCAACATCATTTGGTTACTCTTTACAAAACTTCATTCTAAATCAATTAATTAAAGCCAACACAACCAAATACAGACCATAAGTTAAGATAAAACACAACGTAACAATTTATTTTCCAAGCGGTAGCAATTGTCACAATATTTGTGTTTAGTGCAAATAACATTGCGCATTGCTAAGGGCCGATTTCAATAAAATGGATTCTGTAATAGAATGACTGCCCTTTCTTGCATGGTTTGGCTTATTTATAATGCACTGTCCGTTTTGTTCTGCTGAAGATACCAGAGTGGTTGACACCCGCTTGGTCGACGACGGTGATCAAGTCAAACGCCGTAGGGAGTGTGTTGCCTGTAAAGAACGCTTTACCACTTTTGAAGTGGTTGAACTGATTCTACCTCGTGTGATCAAACGTAATGGCGCCAGACAGAGTTTTGATGAGAAAAAACTCAGGGCCGGCATGCAGCGCGCCCTGGAAAAACGACCGGTTCATGCCGATGACGTTGAAGCCGCTCTCAGCCGGATCAGAAAAATACTCATGGCCAAAGGCGAACGGGAAATTGCCGCTTTAGAGCTTGGGGAACTGGTTATGAAAGAGTTAAAGGCGCTGGATCATGTCGCATTTGTCAGGTTTGCTTCGGTTTACCGCAGCTTTGAAGATGTCAGCGAATTCACTCAAATGATAGAACATCTGCAAAAACATGACAGCTGAGGCGGATGCAGCCTTTATGGCTCGGGCGCTTAAGCTGGCGCATAAAGGCATTTTTACCACAGACCCAAATCCGCATGTCGGTTGCGTGATAGTCAAGGATGGCAAAATTATCGCCGAGGGCCGGACGCAGCGGACCGGCTTCGCTCATGCGGAAGTAGACGCACTAAGCAAAGTCAGCGATCCCGGACATGCCTGCGTTTACGTCACCCTGGAACCTTGTAGCCATTATGGCCGCACGGCGCCTTGCTGCGAGGCTTTAATTGCTGCCGGCGTCAGCAGAGTTGTGGTTGCCATGCAAGACCCTAATCCCTTGGTGTGCGGAAAAGGCTTGCAAAAACTGCGCGAAGCCGGCATTGAGGTAGTTTTAGGCGTGTTGCGGCAGGATGCCGAACAATTGAATAAAGGTTTTTTAAAACGTATGCAGCATGGTTTACCCTGGATACGCAGCAAGCTGGCAATGAGTCTTGACGGCCGGACAGCCATGGCTTCCGGCGAAAGCCAATGGATTTCCTCGGCCTTTTCCAGAAACGATGTACAGATTTATAGAGCGGCGAGCAGCGCCATCATGGTTGGCATAGACACTGTGCTGGCTGATGATCCGCAATTGAACGCCAGAGTGGATTTCGATGTGGAACAACCCATTAAAGTGGTGCTGGATTCCACCTTAAAAATGCCGATTACTGCTAAAATGCTGCAAAATTCGGCAGAAACCTGGTTATTTACCTGTAGCAATGATCTGGACAGGCAAAAACAACTTCAGGCAGTGGGTTGCAAAATTTTTCAGCTTGATGCGGAAGCCAATGGCAGACTTAATCTGTTACAAGTATTTAAGGCCCTGGCCGATCAACAGATCAACACAGTATGGGTAGAAAGCGGGGCGACTCTAAATGGCGCTTTGCTCACAGAAAATCTGGTTGATGAATGGATAGTGTATATGGCGCCTTGTATCTTGGGTGACGAAGGCCGGGGATTGTTTCATCTGCCCGGCTTACAGGAGATTAAGGATAAAAAATCATTACAACTACTTAATTTCAGGCAAATAGGCCCGGATTTGAGATTAACATTTGGCCGGCATAAACAGCCGGACTAATACCCAAACCCAGTATTTTATAAATGTTGAAGACACTTCCAGCCCTTGATTTAACTGAGCTTTTGCAAAGTTTGGTTTTTTTGAGACACCATTGATAAGCTGACACGCAAAAGGGTTAAAATGTTTACAGGTATTATTCTCGCGGTAGGCAGCATCGCCGCCATTCAAACTCATGGCGGCGATTGCCGCCTAAAAATTCATACGGGCAAACTTTCATTGAACGAATGCCTATTAGGCGACAGCATAGCTGTAAACGGCGTTTGTTTAACAGCTGTTGAGCTGAGCCAGCATTATTTTAGTGCGGATGTCTCCAACGAAACTTTATCGTGCAGCACTTTAAAGACGGCAAAAACCGGCGCAGCGGTCAATCTTGAATTAGCTTTAACACCTTCCAGTCGTCTTGGCGGACACATTGTCAGCGGCCATGTCGATGGCATAGGTAAAATTGTGGAAAAACAGCCCGATGGCCGCTCGGTACGTTTTAAATTCAGAGCGCCGGATAATTTGGCAAAATATATAGCAGAAAAAGGTTCAATTTGTATTGATGGCGTCAGTTTGACGGTTAACTCGGTTAATGGCGCGTATTTTTCGGTGAATATAGTGCCGCATACCTTACAGGCAACCACTCTGGGCGGCAGCGAAGTTGGCAATGAAGTCAATCTGGAAGTCGATCTTCTGGCTCGTTATATGGAGCGTCTGATGAAAGGCGAATCCGCAGCGGAATGTCAGGGCGGCGTAACTGAAGAATTTCTAAAGAACAGCGGTTTTATAAAATGAACTCCATAGAAGAAATTATCGCCGACCTTCGGGATGGCAAAATGGTCATTATCATGGACGATGAAGACAGGGAAAACGAAGGCGATTTATTAATGGCGGCGGCTTTTGCCCGGCCTGAAGATATTAATTTCATGGCAAAATACGGCCGAGGGCTAATCTGTTTGACATTAACCCGCGAACGCTGCCAGCAACTGCGTTTGCCTTTGATGGTTAATGAAAACAATACGCCTTACACTACTAATTTTACCATTTCAATTGAAGCTGCCGAAGGCGTGACTACCGGAATTTCAGCAGCTGACAGAGCCTTAACCATACAAACTGCCGTGGCTAAAAACGCCCAGCCCGGCGACCTGGTGCAACCGGGACACATTTTCCCTTTGATGGCGCAGGCTGGCGGAGTGCTTAAACGCGCCGGGCATACGGAAGCCGGTTGTGATTTGGCTCATCTGGCTGGAGTTGAGCCTGCTGCGGTAATAGTGGAAATTTTGAATGATGACGGCTCCATGGCCAGACGTCCTGATCTGGAAGTTTTCGCGCAACAGCATCAACTTAAAATCGGCACCATTTCCGACTTGATACATTACCGTATCCGTCATGAAAATACTTTGGAACGAATCAGCGAATGTGCCTATCCAACAGAATTCGGCAACTTTAGATTATATGCTTACCAGGATCGCAATGACGATAACGTTCATTTGGCGCTGGTCAAGGGTGAGGTAGCCGGAGAACAGCCGGTACTGGTGAGAGTCCACGCCCATAATCTGCTCGATGATTTGCTGTTTTCCAAACGTAGCGATTGCAGCGTCCCGGTGAGAGAAGCCTTGAAAAAAATTGCAGAAGTCGGCTGCGGGGTTTTGGTCATTATCCGCGAAGACGAAAATAACAAAGCGCTGGTAGACTTAATCAATGGTTATCATTTACAGGACAACGGCATCAACC
>CAVUMJ010000164.1:0-16246 GCA_963741375.1 uncultured Pseudomonadota bacterium | reverse complement strand
AGTGGATTTAAGCAAGAGGCTGCATTCAAGCCAATGTCTGCAGACGATTTCATCAAATTGTTAAGCGCTGTCCCGGTTGAAAAAGCCCTATTGACCACCACCCAGCCAAAACCATTATGACCGCCGAAAACCCGCAAAGCGAGCTGTTCAACGCTTTACAGCAATATTTGGATCAAACCGATTTCGCACATCTTACAGCAGTTGATCAGCCTGATTTGACGACATTATTCAGTGACTTGGCTGGATTGAAAAGCGAGGTCAAGGCTGAGTCACGCCAGTTTAAAGTCACTCTCGATACATTGAGCGAAGCAGTGACCACGCTTGCAGCCGATAATCAGGCGTTGAAAAACGAACTTGCCGCTTACTCCGAGCGCATGCAACAACAGTGTCATGACGTTCAGCGCGCCATTTTATTGGACATTATTGATATTTATGACCGGCTTAACGCTAGTTATTTGTCTTTACAAAACTATCGCCCGATGACTTCCTTGTTCAATCGTTCTAAACAGCAAGATGTGCGGTTTATCGAAAGTTTCCGCATGGGTCAGGAAATCACATTAAAGCGCTTTGAACAATGGTTGCAGCGGCAATTTGTTCATCCAGTCAACTGTGTCGGTCAGTTATTTGATGCGCACACCATGACCACACTAGAAATTGGACATGACCCGCAACTCGAAAACGGTATTGTTCTCGAAGAACTACGCAAAGGTTTTCTGTTTAAAGACCAAGTTCTGCGCTTAGCCGAAGTTAAAGTTAACAAACTCTAAAATTACACTGAAAATTATGAACGAGATCATTATTGGGATTGACTTGGGAACCACTAATTCCGAAGTGGCTGTCGTAGTCGACGGCAAAGTGCAAGTGATTGCCGAAGCCGGAAAAAAAATCTTGCCGTCTGTAGTCGGCATTGCTGATAACGGCGATGTTCTGGTAGGTGAAACAGCGAGGAATCAATACCTGATCTATCCTGAACGTACGATCAGGTCGATCAAGCGTTTGATGGGGCAAAACACCCACGTGGTAATGGCCGGTAATAATTATACGCCGCAGGAAATTTCGGCGATCATCCTGAAACGCCTCAAAGCCATAGCCGAACACTATGTCGGCCAGCCGATCAGCAAAGCGGTGATTACTGTTCCTGCATATTTTTCCGATGCTCAGCGTCAGGCTACTCACGAAGCCGGCCAAATCGCCGGACTTGAAGTTGTTCGCATGATCAACGAACCGACCGCCGCCGCGCTGATTTACGGCGCCAGTCAAAGTGAATCCAAGCGGATGCTGGTGTATGATTTGGGTGGCGGCACTTTCGATGTTTCGGTAGTGAACGTGCAAGCCGGGGTGGTGGAGGTTCTGTCCAGTCACGGTGACAACCATCTCGGCGGCGACGATTTCGATCAGCTAATTATCAATCATATCCAGGATGATATCCGAGAACGGCATGGCATTGAAATTGCCGAACATAGTAAGGCGATGGCCCGCATCACCCGCGCAGCTGAAAACGCCAAGCTACGGTTATCAGACGAGCCTTTCGCCATGATAGAAGAGGAGTTTCTGTTTGAACACCAAGGTTCGCCTATCCATCTGAGCCTGGAATTGTCTAGGCAGGACTATGAAGAGATGATAGCAGACTACATCAATGCGACGATGGATGCGCTGCATATTGCCCTAAAAGGCGCAAGACTCACAGCTTCGGACATTGATGAAATCATCCTGGTGGGCGGCTCCACCCGGACACCTTGCATACGCGAGCGTCTGTTCGATGAATTCGGTTTCGAACCGCATAGCGAAGTCGATCCTGATTTATGCGTGGCAATGGGTGCGGCCACTCAGGCGGCGATGATTAACGGCCAGCAAATCGATACCGTATTAGTCGATGTTACGCCTTACACTTACGGCACCAGCGCAATAGGATATTTGGACGGCGAACATTATCCTTTTCAATTTATACCGATTATTCATAAGAATAGCGTGTTGCCAACCCGAAAAGCAGAAGCTTTCGAAACCTTTCAGGACGGTCAAAGAATTGTTGAAGTCGCTATTTACCAGGGCGAGGATCCTGATGCGCTGAACAATATCAAAATCGGTGAATTTCTGATCGAAGACCTTAAGAACGTCCCGGCCGGCAACATCATCACGCTGACTCTGGATTTGGATTTGAACGGCATTCTGCATGTTTCGGCGCGAGAGAAAGCAACCGGCCTGGAAAAATCAATCACCATCAACAACGCGATCTCGCGCTTCGAAACCGAGGAATTGGCTGGCGCCAAACAGCGAATTGATAGTCTGTTTGGAAAACCCGATTCCGAAGCAATTCAGTCCGAAACGGAAAGCCAAACTATTGCCGCAGCTCGCAAACTAATCAAAAAAGCCGAGTCCTTTTTCGATACTGCTTCAACAGAAGACAAGGAAGATATGGTCAATTTGATCGAAGCCATTACTTCCGCTATTGAAGCCGAAGACGAAAGCGCTTTACAGGGAATCGTGACGCAATTAAACGACATTATTTATTATCTGGAATCGTAATGCAGCGTTGTCCATGCTGCAATGCGCGGCTACCTGCCGCCCCCATCTGCTCGCGTTGCGGAGCAGATCTGGGCCGGGCGATGCGTTGCGAGTTGCTTGCCAAGCTATGGTTGGCATTATCGGTGCAAACCCTAAATGCCGGCCAACCTGATATTGCTGTCTCTGCGATTAATCGTTCGTTGAGCTTCAAACAAACTCAAACCGCGCAACTGTTTAAGAGTTTTCTGGAGCCACACCAGTATCAGGTACTTTATAAACACTTAGCGCAGAAACAATGGCAAGATGCCCGGCAAACTTTGGTTCGCCTGCAAGTTTTATTAGGCGACACTGAATCATTACGCCGCTTTCATGAGTTAATTGATTATTTATCGAACAATCCTGCGTAATCTTTCTGGGTTATATCGGTTTCAGAGCTAGGAGGGGAACGTTTCTCTCATCATCCGGCTTTATGCTGTTTCGCATAGGCCTCGACAATTGCCAGAATCATGGGGCCAAACCGTTCCTTCAATTCTTCACAACGTGTTGTGTTGATAAGCTCGACTCCCTTGCGTTCGCTACGGATAAGTCCAGCTTCGCGCAAAATGCGGAAGTGCTGGGATAATGTTGATTTAGGCAATACTTGCTTTTGAATGTGTAAAAAGGTTGAACAGTTCTTGGCGCATTCTGAAGAGGCTAGATTGGCGTATATTTGTATGCGTACCGGGTCGGAAAAAGCATGCAGTATGCCTTCAACCGTAATTTCTTCGATGTTCGGATGATAAAGAGTTCTCATAGCGATTATGATAGCACAGCTAGATATTACTATTTAATAGTTGCACAATTCCGTACAAATGAATTATTAGGTTCATTTCTGCAAGGACTCCTTATAACTTAACGGGCTTATTTGCGAGAAAACTTTCCAGAAAAATCACCTTCATCACAAGCTAGGATAATAGCGGTATCGAGTTGGCGACAAGGCTATTGGTGTTCAGGACGATGCCTCAAATTTGGAGGACTTTGATAATCTCTATGCGTGGCCCGTGTCTTTTCCTGATTCAGGGGCTGTCTCTGTCAGGATGGATGCGATAGGCTGTTCTCGTGCCGTTTATCTTATTGTTGGTTGACATTATAGTCCATTAGTTCCATAATTCCGCACAAATGTATTATTGGATTCAGTTCGGCAACCTTTCTTTTGCATAGTGGTTTTAATTTTATAAAACTTAGCGCACTTATTCTCAATTGGCAGGAATATTATGAAACTTTTTGAAACTGTAAAACTTGGTGATTATCTGTTGGCAAACAGAGTCGTATTGGCGCCTTTGACCCGTTCGCGGGCTTGCGCATCAAGAGTGCCGAACGCGCTGATGGCGGAATACTACGCGCAACGCGCCGATGCAGGGCTATTGATTTCTGAGGCAACCAGCGTTTCGGTACAAGGACTGGGATTTATCAATACTCCCGGCATTTATACCGACGAGCAAGCCAAAGCTTGGCAATTGACGACCAAAGCCGTGCATGATAAAAGCGGAAAGATTTTCCTTCAGCTTTGGCATTGCGGCAGGGCGTCGCACACCAGCTTCCATCCGGAAACGGGTCTGCCTGTCGCCCCTTCGGCAATCAAACTTAACGGGGATGATATCCATACCCCAAACGGCAAGCAAGCTTATGAAACGCCACGGGCGCTGGAGGCTGAGGAAGTCAGGCAAATCGTCCTGGATTACCGGATGGCCGCCGAAAGGGCGAAAACAGCCGGTTTTGACGGCGTTGAAATTCACGCCGCCAACGGCTATCTAATTGATGAGTTCTTGCAAAGCAAAACCAACCATCGTACGGATGAATACGGAGGCTCTAAAGAAAACCGGGCACGGTTTTTATTGGAAATTCTAGCGGAGGTAAAGCAAGTCTGGGATGCCGGCAAAATAGGAGTGCGGCTATCGCCCAATGGCGCATTCAACGACATGGGTTCAGAAGATTATCGTGAACAATTTCTTTATACTGCCCAAGAGCTGGTCAAGCATGAGCTGGCTTATTTGCATGTCATTGACGGATTGGGATTCGGTTTCCACGAATTGGGCGAACCTATGACCTTGGCTGAAGTCAAAAATGTCTATCCTGGTTGTCTTATAGGCAACTGTGGTTACACCAAGGAATTAGCGGAACAAAGGCTGCAGGACGGCGATGCGGATTTGATCGCTTTTGGCAGGGCGTATATCTCCAACCCCGATTTGGTCACCCGCTTTCACCACAATCTGGAATTGAATCCCGATGCCGGAATGGAGGTTTGGTTTAGTGATGGCGCACACGGCTACACCGATTTTCCAAGGGTTTTAAGTCAATCTATATAATTAACTGTTCGTCCATTTAATCATAGGAGAAATAACATGTCATTAACTATGTACCAAGCCTCTATTCCGGTTTTTGTCCGGATGTTAGGAAATTTGTCGGCGCTACTCGACAAAGCCGCCGCTCACGCCGAAGCCAGGAAAATCGATCCCGCAGTCTTCATCACCGCGCGCCTGGCGCCCGATATGTATCCGCTGAGCAGGCAAGTGCAAATCGCCACTGACCTGGTCAAAGGCTGTGCAGCCCGGCTTGCGGGGATTGATGTACCAAGCTATGAAGACAACGAAACCTCGTTTGCTGAGTTGTCGGCGCGTATTGCCAAGACTTTGGCGTTTTTACAAACCGTGACTGCCGCGCAAATCGACGGCAGTGAAGAGTGCAAAATTACCCTGAAATTCGGCAGCCAGGAAGCTCACTTTTTAGGCCAGGCTTACTTGTTGGACTTTGTATACCCCAATTTTTATTTTCACGTCACCACTGCATACGCTATTTTGCGGCATAACGGCTTGGCGATAGGGAAATTGGATTACACCGGCAACTATTAAACGGTTGGATTGGTGAAACAGCAACTGAATCTTGCTGCAACATATGCCGCTGGCGGTCAGGTGTATCAACGCGATCTTGAAGATTCGGATAGTCTGCGAAGAGGCGTCAGCTTCTAGCGCGTTGATTCCCCTGGTCGCATTGGAACAGGCAGTGATTTCGATGACGGTGCAAGGCGTACGCCTGTTGGTGGTGCGCCTCCCAAAATATATTTTCCCTTATTCACAATATACTGGCCGATGATTCGTCTACACAAGTATGAATACATCGCTGATCAATCAATCCGCCTATGAACTGCATTGATCGGTTCCCTAAGAAACGCGAGCAATCATTGCCGAGGCTTTGGAAGCCGCAGGTAGGCTGGATGCGCCTCGTGGCTATTTATTTTCCATTGCCCGCAATCTGACAAAGTTGATTAGTAGGGTTTGACAATATTGTTTAATAGTTCCATAATACAGCACAAATGAACTATATGATTCAAGTTAGCAGTTTTTCTTTTAACTAGCAGGAATTAGTCATGAGCAACCTTTCCGGATTAAAGATAAATATCATGAAAAACAAGAAAATTAAAATGCTGGGCATCCTGATTGTTGCAGTTATGTTTGCTTTTTTAAACGGTTGCGCGACGACGCATGGTTCTGATCCGAATGACCCATGGGAGAGTTGGAACAGGGGTGCACAATCATTTAATGATGGCGTGGATGATTACGTCATGAAACCAGTCGCCAAAGGCTATGATAACGTGATGCCAAAATTTGCCCACCAGGCAGTAAGCAATTTTTTTAGTAATCTTGACGATATTGACGTGATTGCAAACGATGCATTGCAGGGAAAGTTTTCGCAATCAAGTCAGGATGGCGCGCGATTTTTAGTGAACTCTACGGTTGGTGTCGGCGGTTTAATTGATATTGGAACAATGATCGATCTTACCAAGCATAATGAAGATTTTGATCAAACCTTTGGTGTTTGGGGGATGCCATCCGGCCCCTATCTGGTATTGCCGTTCTTTGGGCCCAGTTCGCCTCGAGGTGTTGCCGGTCTATTAAGCGATGCGGCATTGAATCCTATCAGTTATACGGGGGTATATTTTGGATCTTCCTCATCTACCGCCTATGCCGTTTCAGGCGGGTTGGGCGCATTGAAAGCCATAGATACCCGCGCCAATAACCTCGGTCTGGAAAAAATCGTCACGGAAGCCGCAATCGATAGATACGAGTTTTTCAAAAATGCATACCAATCGAGGCGGAATTATTTGATCCATGACGGTAACGTTCCGGACGAGGATGTGTTGCACTACGATGAAAAAAACAATAACGGCCTTGGCCCGATCAGTCCTTACTAGAAATAAAACCGGATAGGTTGCCAAGAAAATACCCAAAATTATAATAGGCGTGACTATGGAATATACCCTAACAATTTGGAATATTAGCAGCTATGAGTACGGCCGAATTTTTTACGGAAAGAAAAAATCGTGCTGATTTTGCTGCTTTTAGAGAAATTTTGACGCGAAGGGCTGGTGAATTGGCTGATTAAGAGTAAATGTTGGATTGCAAAACTTAATGCCTCCGACTCTATTTGTTAGGCAATATAATTCATCCCGGACTGAATACAAGTGTCAATATTTAAATGCGGGTAATGGAGCCTGAGGAAATTCAGAGAGTCTGATCTTGAAAAAGGTTAAAAATGAGTAACACAAGCACTTATCCTCTCCGCCTGTTTCACTTCGTGAAAGCGGCGGTTGCTGGTTAAGTTGTGCATCTAAATTTCCAAGGTATTCCAAATTGACTTGAGGTAAATCCGGGGTATGGAGAAAAAACTTAATTTTTCTCCATATTAATTCAGAAAGTACTATTCTGACGCTTCAGTCTCAGTTGGCTCAGATTCAGTTTCAGTTTCAGATTCTTCTGACGCTGGCGCTGAAAGATCAGGCGGCGGCGGAGAAATCGTTCTTCTTAATTTATCTATCGACTCGGTTGGCGTCGCACCGGCAATGTATAATTCATCGTACCTCTCGATGTTCAACTCAAGTTTCTCAGCTTTACCCTCAGCCTTAGGTTCAAAAATGCCGATTTTTTCGTTTTTGTTATCTTTTTGCTGTGGATCGCCAGCAAAAATATAATTGACTACATAAGGTTTAGCTTTGACAGTGCGTAGGAAAATTCTCATATTGTTATTGATGGTTAAAATTGTATATGTATGTAGATGATAACATAACTCATTTTAATTGATGGGTCTATACTAAACCAGCGCAATCATTTCAGCATGGAGTTTGATTCCGAGGGCCTTAATCAATTTTAAAATGGTATCAAACCTGAATGGTGCTTACTGAAGACAAATTTTATTTTGTATCAATGATTTAAATATAAGAATCGGGTCAGAGGAGGCCGAGACCTCTTCTGACCCGATTTGCACTTTCACACTGCACTTTCCTCAGGACAACCGGAATCACAAACGAATTTGAATTCCATAAATATCAATGGCTTATACATTTTGTTCGTCATCGTTAAGCCAAAATAGCCCCAAGATTCTCAAGATATTCCTGTTTTTTTGTCACCAGAATTTTGCTCGGGTTTTAATCCTAAAGCATCCAATCTTCCTAATCCGTCAGCGATTAAAGTAAGAACCAAACTATTCAAACTCACGCCTTCTTGTTTGGCTCTCGCCGATAATTTGGCGTGTATGGATTTTGGCACGCGCTGAACAAATTTACCTGAAGGTTCTTCTGCATTGGTTGCCGCAGTTCTAAATTGTGGCTTCGGTATCGGGTCACCAATATCCGCAACCGCAGATACCCAGCTTAAAAAAGCATCGCGGCCATTCTCAATAGCTTCCGCTTCTGTCGCTCCATCAGCCATGCAGCCAGGAAGGTCAGGAAAAGTTATTAGAAATCCTCCGCCCTCGTCCAAAGAAATCGGTTCAATGATATGGGCGTAATCCTCAAATTGGAATGGCGGTTTAATTGCGTGAATGGCGATTTCGTTCATGCCTGCAACTCCTTAACTTTATCGATCAAGGCTATAAACTGACGAATATAAGCCGGTTTGATGGGTTGATGCGCTGGTACGCAAACTTTTTGAGGAATACCGGAAACGCCAAATACATGATGGCTGCCACCCGTATTCCGCCAATCTATGGAAAAATGTTGAGCCACAATTTTAACGTCTTCAATCCGCCAATCACGCGGATTTTGCCGCATTTGCTCCAATAATTTGTCAGCTTTGCTCATAGATCAATAGTATTGTATTTAGTACTAAAAAATCAATACATATTTAGACAATTTGTTTAAATGCAGGATTGCATGTTCTTATGTTAAAAAATTGGAGGGTTTTAAGTGTCAACGCAAGAATTGACTCATTCGCGCTTCTCTTATTTTCGTTCAAAAAGAAGGTGTTGATGTTTGCTGTTTTTGCGGGATTAGACGATATTCCATCGCATGTAAAATGGCGTTAACACTGCTAAA
This sequence comes from uncultured Pseudomonadota bacterium, assembly GCA_963741375.1. Taxonomy (GTDB): domain Bacteria; phylum Pseudomonadota; class Gammaproteobacteria; order Methylococcales; family Methylomonadaceae; genus Methylomonas. The sequence goes on along the minus strand of CAVUMJ010000164.1, from coordinate 7,398 downwards.
TTGAGGATTGCCATTTTCTGAAAGCGCTTTTTGTACGCCCTTCCGGCTTAGACCGGAAACTTCAGCAATCCGGCTTACCCCTTTCACGCGACTAACTGGTTTTTTAAATTATTGGTTTATCTAACTGGATCAGGTCTGCTACGAAGCAATTGCGCAGTTGTGTTTTGCACAATTGCTGAATCAAAAAAAATCCGGAAAAAAACATAAAATAGCCCACCAAGTTTATAATGAACCAATCGATTCCCTCAAGCTAGCCTAATTGCCGAAGATGATCTTGCACATCATCCACATATTTAGCCATTGCTGCGACAGGATTAAACTGCACTTGCGCCAATGCATAGTAGACGGGGGCATTAGACATCTTTTCGCTCACAATTTCACTCCTGTAATGCAGACACTTAAAAAATACGTCCGGTTGTCATTTTGGTTGACAGTTTACATCTTAATTGTCAGCTCTGGCAAGAGCAAGTGGTATGGACGATTTATTTACTACAAACCAAGGTGGCTCGAAAAGAAAGGGGGTGATGGATGCTACTCGAAGTAAGCAAGAAGCCAGCGGTGACAGAAACTCCAGCATGTTGAATATTTGTGATGTAAGCGTAGCAACTGTAAAACCAGCTAAAGACACAGATACTTGTCAGCAACAATAATTATATGATTGGTAAAAACTATGCAAATTCTTGATTTAATTGGGGTGAACGATGGGGCTCGAACCCACGACAACCGGAATCACAATCCGGGGCTCTACCAACTGAGCTACGATCACCATAATGAATTTTTTTAGGGTGGCACGCTTGGCAGGATTCGAACCTGCGACCCTCGGCTTAGAAGGCCGATGCTCTATCCTACTGAGCTACAAGCGCAAATCTTGGTCGGGGTAGAGAGATTCGAACTCCCGACATTCTGCTCCCAAAGCAGACGCGCTACCAGACTGCGCTATACCCCGAATTGACCTTCTTTTAGCTTAGAGAAACTGAAGCTCCCTTGAAGAGCCTGTATGTTACAGTTATTGGTCTATGCTGTCAAATTATTTTCTCATGCAATTTTTTACTTTTTAGATTTAAAGTTTACTTTTAACCAGTGCATAAACAGCCTGAGTCTCAATTTCGGCTTGTTCAAGGATTTGCTGTAATTCCAATAATTTTTGTTCGGCAAACACATTGTCTTTAAGACTGGCGGCATTAATTTGGACATTTAAGGCGGCGCTTTTCAGGCCGGCATGGGCGGACACGACTGCTACGCCGGCGTCACTGATGACTGCCAGGCTGCCTTTTTCGGCAGCAATTGCGCTTAAGCTTATGGCTTTGGCGCAGGCTTTAGCGCATTCCAGCGGCACTTGGGTGGCTTCTTTTAATGCGGCCTGGATTTGTTCGCTTCTAACAGTTTTTTCCGCTTCCTGATTTTTAGGCAATGCGTAACAAGCCATCAATTTATCAAATACGGCAATATCGGCCTTAATCATCGCTATTAAAGTGGCGCGTAAGTTTTCTGCTTCAGTTAGCAAGGTCTGGATTTGGCTTTCTACTTCAGCGTATTTGGGTTTGCCTAAAGTCAGATTACAAACCATGCTTACCAAGGCCGCCGCCTGCGCTCCCATTAAGGCGGCAGCGCTGCCGCCGCCGGGAGTGGCATTTTTACTAGCCAGTTCATCCAGATAGTTTTGTACGGTTAAATTTTCTATGTCTTTCATTTGCTTCCTATATTTCACGCCGCCAAGTGGTGACGCCGCCAGGGGCGTCTTCCAGCACGACGCCTTGCGCTTTTAACTGATCACGTATATTGTCTGCCTCAGCCCAGTTTTTATTGGCTTTGGCGGTTTTTCTGGCTTCAATTAATTGTTCAATTTCCGTTTCGTTCAGACCATCCGTACTAGATCCGCCTTGCAAAAAACTGTCAGGCTCATCTTGCAACAAACCCAATAAGGCGGCCAATTGTTTCAGACTACTAGCTAGCGCGGCTTTATCACTGGCTTTGTTTAGTTCTCTTGCCAAATCAAACAATACCGCCAAAGCTACCGGAGTATTAAAATCATCGTCCATAGCCTGCTCAAAACGGATTTTGTATTCCTCAATAATGGGCTGGTCGATAATGTTGACAGCTCTTAATGCAGTATAGAGGCGGGTTAACGCAGTGGCAGCATCATTAAGCTGTTCGTCTGAATAATTCAACGGACTGCGATAATGGCTGGCGAGGATAAACAACCGTATGACTTCCGGCCGGTATTGTTTTAAGACTTCACGCACCGTGAAAAAATTGCCTAGCGATTTAGACATTTTTTCTTCGTTAACGCGGACAAAGCCGTTGTGCATCCAGTAGTTTACAAAAGTTTCCCCGGTAGCGCCTTCGGACTGGGCGATTTCATTTTCATGATGCGGAAACTGCAAATCCATGCCGCCGCCGTGAATATCAAAATGATTGCCCAGGCAGCAGGTTGACATGGCGGAGCACTCAATATGCCAGCCGGGACGGCCCGGCCCCCAGGGGGAGTTCCAGCTCGGCTCGTCCGGTTTTGCCATTTTCCATAGTACAAAATCCAGCGGATCGCGCTTGGCGGCGTCTACGTCAACACGCTCGCCGGCTTGCAAATCTTCCAGGTTTTTGCCGGATAATTTGCCATATCCGGGAAAATTGCCAACGCTGTAAAACACATCGCCATTGCTGCCTGTATAAGCCAACCCGCGCGCTATCAAATCTTCTATCATTTTAATGATTTCAGATATGGATTGGGTGGCGCGCGGCTCCAAATCCGGCGGCAGAACCGACAAAGCGGCTTCATCTTCATGCATGGCGTTGATGAAACGCTTGGTCAGGTCGTTAAAGTCTTCCTGATTTTCTTTGGCGCGCTGGATAATTTTGTCGTCAATATCGGTAATATTTCTGACGTAGGTAAGCTGGTAACCGGCGTGCCGCAAATAGCGGGCAACCGTGTCGAATACCACCATAACTCTGGCATGGCCGATATGGCAATAGTCGTAGACTGTCATGCCGCAGACGTACATGCCGGCTTTGCCGGGTTGTCTTGGAATAAATTCTTGCTTGCTACGCGTTAAGGTGTTGTATATTTTTAGCATGAAGTTTCAGGATTGATACGGCAAATACTTGGCAATCTATCAAGATTCCCGCTTCTCTTTCAAGATAAAAACACATAAAATTCACATCTTGCCGCAACATCAAGGAGTAAACATGCGTCATTTAACTATTTTTCTAAGCTTATTTTTATTTACAACTCTTTCATTTGCAACAGAAAACAATATGTCCAACACTCATACTAAAGTAAAACTGACCACAACATTAGGCGATATCGTCATTCAGCTGGAAGACGAAAAAGCCCCGGTTTCTGCGGCCAATTTTATAGCCTATGTTAAACAAGGTTTTTTCAACGGCACGATTTTTCATCGGGTTATTCCGGATTTTATGGCGCAAGGCGGCGGCTTTGATACTTCTTTTAATCAAAAATCCACCAATGCCCCCATTAAAAACGAAGCCGATAACGGTTTGAAAAATAAAAGAGGCACTTTGGCGATGGCTCGCACTAGTGATCCGAACTCGGCTACTGCGCAATTTTTTATCAATTATAAAGATAATTCCTTTCTTGACTATAGCAGCCCGACCCCTAATGGTTGGGGCTATGCTGTATTTGGAGAAGTTGTTGAAGGCATGGATATTGCCGATAAAATGGCTAAAGAACCTACCGGTAACCGTGGGATGCATCAGAATGTGCCTAAAACCGATATTGTCATTGAAAAAGCCGAAATTGTTGAATAAACCAACTGTTTTGTTAGTTTGATCGGCTATTCTCAACTTATTGCGCCCACTTGATAGATCCAAAATGGCTCAGACTTGGGTGGGTGCGATTGATAGCCGATTTGAATCATGCTGATTTTCTATTTAGTCATGGGGTTAACACAGGCTGACGATGGCATCGAAAAGCGAAATTATCTTCATTTCCGATCTGCATATTTCTCTGGAAAAGACCGAAATCACCAAACGATTTTTAAGTTTTTTGCAACAGCGCATGCTGACCGCCAAATCTTTGTACATACTGGGCGACTTGTTTGACGCCTGGATAGGTGATGATGACAACACCCCACCGAATCCGGCAATCAAAAAAGCGCTCAAGCAATTAACCGATTCCGGCGCCGATATTTTTTTATTGCAAGGCAACCGTGATTTTCTGTTGGGTTCTAAATTTTGTCAGGCTACAGGGGTAACTCTGCTGGATGATTTTAGTGTTATTGAGTTGCAAGGCCAGAATGTGTTGCTGACTCATGGAGATTTACTGTGTAGCGATGATTTGGCTTATCAAGCTTTCAGGCAAAAATCCCGCAGTACGGAATGGCAGCGCAATGTGTTGTCCAAGCCATTGTTTTTACGTTTGCTGGCCGCAAAATGGTATCGTTTCCGCAGTTATTTTCATAAGCGTCAAAAAACTCAGGAGATTATGGATGTCAATCAGGATACCGTGCGCTCCGTGATGCAGGATTTTAATTGCGACACCTTGATACATGGCCATACTCACCGTCCGGGTCAACATGAGTTTCTTATTGAACAGCGCTCGGCTAAACGTTTGGTTCTGGCGGATTGGAAAAAGGAGAGGGCGGAGATTTTATGCTGGAATAATGGCGAATGGCGCATTGAAGTCTTGGATTAAAAAGTCCGGTAGCGATTGAACCTGTTTACTGTCACAAAGACTACTATAGCGTTATACGCTTTGTTCCTCCACTACCGGAAGAGTACTACTATCTCCACTACAATAGACATGTACAATACTAACTAGTTCAGTTGGAAATAAAAAGTTAAATCCAAATGCGCAAAATTGCTGCTGCAAATAATCCGGCCACCACATCATCCAGCATGATGCCAAAACCGCCATGCACATGCTTATCGAACCACCTAATCGGCCAAGGTTTAATGATGTCCAGCAGTCGGAATAACACAAAACCGGCTAAAACGGTTTGCCAGTTAAACGGCAAACCATAAAGGCTGATCAGTAGTCCGGCTATTTCGTCCCAGACTATGCCGCCAAAGTCTTGTGTCGCCAGTTTATTTGCGGCTTGTCCGCAGATAAAAATCCCCACCACGACGCTGAGTATGGTCACAACAGCATAAACCCAGGGGCTGGTATATTGTAAAGCCCAATACAAGGGCAGGGCGGCAATAGTGCCAAAGGTGCCTGGCATGTATTTCGCCAAGCCGGAGCCGAAACCAAAAGCCATAAATAAAATAGGGTCTTTAAGGATCTGTGCGGCGCTCAGCCGGTTATTGCCGTAATAGTCTCTAAGAAAAATGCTCATATCCCTTGGTATGAAGATTATGTAATTGCCGGTTATAGTTAATTCGTAAGCCTGCTTGCGCGTCAATCACGCCTATGCAGTGACAACCGGAAGGCAAAGCTGGTTTAAATTGCGGATTGGATGTAAAACATAGTTCATAGTCATCACCAGCGGTCAACGGCATGCGCCAGTCGCCACTTTCAGCAACATAGTTCTTTACTGCGGGGGATAACGGCAGGCTGTGCCAATCCAGACTGGCGCCAACCCCGCTATCAGTTAGAATATGATTTAAATCTGCCGCCAAGCCATCGGAAATGTCGATGCAGGCGCTGGCAATGCCTCTTAATCCTAAGCCTTGAGCAATACGAGGCTGCGGAGTATGAAAGCTGGCCAGCATGGTGTCGGCTTGCTCGCAAGAGTAACCTTGGCTGATTTTTAAGCCCAGACCGGCATTACCAATCTGACCGGTAACATAAATCAAATCGCCGGCTTTAGCAGTAGAGCGCAGCAATGCTAAACCGCGTGGAACCGTGCCCAGAGCCTGGACGGTTAAAGTCAAGGGGCCTTGGGTAGTGTCGCCGCCGATCAGATCAAGCTTAAATTGCTTGGCCAAATCCATAAAACCCAGGCTGAATGCGTTTAGCCAGCTCTCATCCACTTTGGGTAATGTCAACGCCAGCGTAACGGCAAAAGGTTCGGCGCCCATAGCGGCCAGATCGCTTAGGTTGACAGCCAGCAATTTATGCCCAAGCATCCTGGCGTCGGTATCGGCAAAAAAATGCACGTTCTCCACCATGGTATCGGTCGTCACAGCTAGTTGGCAATCAGCGGGTATCTGAGAAAGGGCGCAGTCATCGCCTATGCCCAGTTGGTTGAAGGCATGGCGTAAGGCATGGCGGTCAAAATAACGCTTAATCAAATCGAATTCGGATATTTTGTCCGGCATGGCTGACTGCTGTTGCCTGAGTTTTACTCGGCAGCCTTCTTGCTTAAATTGATAGCGATTTCAACCGTGCGATGTTTCTGACAAACTTTATCCAGTATGCCGTTAACATATTTATGACTGCCATCAGCGCCAAAATATTTCGCCAGGTTAACACCCTCGTTAATGATGACTTTATAAGGGGTTTCCCGATGATTAAACAATTCATAAACGCCTATACGCAAAATCGCCCGCTCTACCGGATCGATTTTATCGACAGGGCGGTCAACAAATTCAGCCAACGCCAAATCTATTGAGTCCAGTTGTGCGTATACGCCATGAATGATTTCGTTAAAAAAGCTTTTCTGCGCACCCTTCAGGAACTCTTCTTCCAGAAAATAAGCCTCTATCTGATTCAGGCTGTTACCGCTCATTTGCCATTGATACAGTGCTTGAACAGCGCACTTTCTGGCATTGGTTTTTGTCTGACTCATTAAACGCCCAATTTGTTAAACAGACTAACCATTTCTATTGCAGATAACGCAGCCTCCGCACCTTTGTTTCCTGCTTTGGTGCCGGCGCGTTCTATGGCTTGTTCAATACTGTCTACGGTTAATACCCCAAAGCTGATTGGTATGTCGTACTGCAAAGCAACATGGGCAATGCCTTTGACGCATTCGCTCGCCACATATTCAAAATGCGGAGTACCGCCGCGAATCACAGCGCCCAGGGCAATAATGGCGTCAAACTTTTTACTGGCAGCCACCCGTTGCACCGCCATGGGCAATTCAAAGGCGCCCGGAGCTTTAACCAGGGTGATGTGGCCTGGTTCGGCGCCATGCCTGACTAAGGCGTCTATAGCGCCTTTTTCGAGTTGCTCAACGATAAAACTATTAAAACGGGATGAAACCAGGCAGAATTTTTCGCTTTGTACTGATAAATGCCCTTCAAGGGTGGTGATGGTTAACATATAAACCTCTTAAGTTAATTAATGGTCGGAGTTTTGCTTAATGCCTGCCTAGCCAAATTTGGTTAAACTGCAGCATCTACATGTTCTACAACTTCCAGGTCAAAGCCGGAAATGCCTATATATTTTTTATGAGCGCCCATCACGATCAAGCGGCGTATCCCTAGGTCGGCAAGTATTCTTGAACCTGTGCCGGTGGTGCGCCAGTCCAAGACGTTTTTTTGGCTGGTTAAGGG
>CAVUMJ010000163.1:0-8303 GCA_963741375.1 uncultured Pseudomonadota bacterium | reverse complement strand
TTACTTAGCAGCTTTGAATTTCTGGTCTTTATCATTCATGATAGCCTGAATGAAACATTGACATCTGAGGGAATATTCAGCAGGTTAACGATAGCGCTAATTTTATCGGCGTTGTTTCTTCGCTTGCATTTTCACCCAAAACCCTGTTCGCAAATTGCCAAAACAGCGCAATTAGGGGCAGGATTTTCCATTCTTAACCTGGCCGGTACTATTTTAACAACCCGCCATCAAGCGTTCAGTCCGGAAATCTGGGCTAGTTTGTTACCGGTCTATTTTTTTATTTATGGGCAATTATTCATAACCCTAACAGAATCCATGATTTTTGGCTGCCTGTCGATACTGGTTTTGCCGGCTAGCGCTTACCTGTTAGGGCTTGAACTTACAGTCATGGCCCCGGCTTTTATTATCATGCTAATTGTCAATTTATTCGGCTTCTTTACGCGTTATCAGATGGAAAACTATTCCAGAATGGCCTTTCTGGCCAGAAACAAAGCTGAAGCTGCTGTCGCAGAAAAGAATCTGTTTTTTCAACAGATCGGTCATAATTTACGTCAACCCCTGCAAGCTTTAAGTTGTTGGGCTTCAGTACTTGAATCCAGTTGCAGCGAAGGTACCGACTCTGAAATACAGATTATTGCAAATAAGCTGGGTTATGTTACAGACGAATTAAATAAATCCTTCGATCAGATTTTACACATTGCCAATCTGGAAAACGGTATACAACAACCACATCTTAAAGCTGTCGACATCAATGTTCTGCTCAGCAATCTGGAAGATCGATTTGCCCCGCAAGCAGCTAAAAGAGATCTAAATCTTAAAATCGTATTACGCACCAAACCACCTTTTAGCGTTTATAGTGACCCTTGCATACTAACCCAGATTATCAGTAACCTTATAGACAACGCCCTCAAATACACAAACCAGGGTTGGATTATTGTCAAAGCTGTTAAAATTGGCGGTAACCGATTAAAGCTGCATGTCTGCGATTCAGGAATCGGCATAATCGATCAGCAAAAACAGGAAATTTTCAAAAATTTTTACCGTGGTTGCCGGCGTAGCGATGACAGGCGTGTACATGGTCTAGGCATAGGTTTAGCATTTGTCAAAACAGCCTTGGAAAATCTGCCTGATCACAGTCTGGATTATTCTTCGAAAGCCGGTATGGGTAGCGATTTTAAGCTGTTGCTGCCCATCAGTGATCAGCCAATACAAATCAGGATATCTGAAAAATTGGATCCCAGAATTGTTGGCAGCTTTGTGTTTATTGTTGATGACGACATGGATGTCGTTGAAGCGCTTTCCCAGCAATTAAGCTGTTTAGGCTGCCTGGTGCAAAGTGCTGCCTCAAAAGCCGAAACCCAAAAAATGCTGGCGGAAAACTTAAGACAACCTGATCTGCTGATTACTGATTTCTATCTGGAAAACCAGGAAACAGCTCATGACATTATTGGGGTTTTTCAGGCTGAATACGGTCAAATGCCTACTTTGATTTTATCCGCTCGCGCCATTCACGATCATGACAAGGAAATATTCCCGCAAGATACCTGGTTACTACGCAAACCGGCCAGCACAGATCAATTGTTGGAAATATTGCAAAAACAAATCAAAGGGGTTTAATTTCCCACCTGCGGTTTACCGAAAACGATACCTTGCTCAAACACCTTAACCAGCAGTTCCGTACGCCGCGCCACACCAAATTTATGAAAAATCGGCCGCATGTGATTTTTAACAGTTTGCTCTTCAATGCCAAGTTGCCTGGCAATCTCTTTATTGCATTTACCTTGCACCAGCCATCTTAATACCTCAAACTCGCGGATAGTCAACCCAAAACTTCGATGGTCGGAAACCGGTCTGGGACCCGTTTCAATTTTGCTGGTTGACAACCGCGGTAAGCGTTCCCCTACGACTGAAAACGGCAAAAAAACCTTGCCTGACATCACATCCCGCAAGGCTTCCACAAAAGCCTGTCTTGGCAGGCTTTTGGTAATAAAACCCATAGCTCCTAGCCGTAACGCCTCAAAAACCAAATCGCTGTCATCCACTCCCGAAAACATGGCTACGGCAAGATTAGGAAACGCGGTACGCAAGTTTTGCAGGCCGGTCAGACCGATTTGATCCGGCAATTGTATGTCAAGCAGCACCAAATTCAAGGGTGTAGTTCCTGCTAACTGCATCCCTTGCTCCAGACTCTCGGCTTCCCAAACCAGGACATCCGGAAAAATCTGCTTTAACAGACAGGCCACACCTTCACGAGCGGCAAAATGATCATCAATCAGCAGCACTTTCATAAATTTGCTAGCCTAAAAAATCAATAATTGCACTATATTACTTTAGATTGCTGTAAGTAGCTGCCAGTACTTTTGTACTAGCACCTATCAAAATTCGGCATCGCAGAAAAAATCGGCAATTTTATCCAACAACCAACAAAATTTGTAACGATTCTCCGAGTGACTAACCCTAAACGCTTGCCGATAGCTGACCACCTTGGCTTTTGATACCGCCCGGCATAGGCGCAGATATTTGCTCCTTAAAATTGGTCTATCCAACCACATAGCAAATTCGATTTTGAATACAAAACCACCGATTGCGGCCTGCCTGATTCAGGCCTTTTCTTTATATTCCATATAAAAGCTTTCCACCCGATTCCGTCCATTTTCTTTGGCTTTATATAAACTCTGATCGGCACGCTTAAGTAATTCGTTAAACTCCATACCTTCTTTCGGAATCAAGGTTGCGGTACCCAGGCTAATGGTAACGTAGGGCGAAACCTTAGAGCCTGGATGCGGTATTTGTATGTATTCAACCGCTTTTCTGAGGATTTCCGCCAATTGTATAATCTGACTGGCGTCGCAAACGGCAACCACGCAAAATTCTTCGCCACCATATCTGGCAATTAGATCACCGGCGCGTCTGGAATACATTTTCAAGGTCTTAGCCACTCGTTGTAAACAAACATCTCCTTGAGGATGACCAAATTGATCGTTATAGATCTTGAAATAATCAATGTCGATCATGATCATGGATAGCGTATAGCCCTGACGCATGGCTTGTTTCCATTCCTTATTGACAAAAAAATCATAATAGCGTCGATTAGGCAGTTGCGTCAGCACATCCAGATACGCCAGTTTTAATTGACGTTTAGCTTTACTCAACCTATACAGCATTTTTTTTGAGGTGGCAAAAAGCAAGCGTAATACCAATAACCCGATCAAACCAACAATGCCATGCTCTAATAGCAATTGCAACTGCCTATCCAAGACATATTCCCGAATGCCTGCCCCTGGAATACTAACACTAATGCCGCCGTAGTGAGTCGGCTGCCCGTTATGCTGATGATGGCAAGCCACACAACCCTGATCAAGCTGCCAGGGTATCATGTAACGAAAAAATACCGGCTGCTCCGTACTGAAATATTCGCTATAACTACCTGCTGATTTATCAAACCTCGAAAGCGCAGCAACTTCCCAGTCGTCGGCCTTATTCGCCGGCAATAGAGACTCCATACTGCTAACATGAAAAGCTATAGCAGTTTTGTTGGAAACGGCTAGCCCATATTGTTTAGCCAAACACTGTACTGCTTTGGCTTTGTCCGCAAAATCAGTTATTGTTAACTGATTTTGCGGGTTGACCAACCCGGAGGATAGGCCTGGATGCCGGAGATCCCACTGCCGCAGCAGATTTAAGGTTGCGAAATACTCATCAACCTGTTTAGCCGCTACGGTTTTGGCATCGTTTTTTATTTGCAACATTTGCAAGGAAAAGGAAATACCCACCAGCAATATCCACATTACTACGTAAATCATTAGTTTATGTTTTTTCATGCTCCCCCCTCCATAGAAAAATACTTTAAAAGTATGGGAAAACCGTGGGTTCCTTGCCAGATTGGCTAATACAATGACTGGCTTGCAATTTATCCTGCTTAACTTATATAGCTAAAAATGAATCTTAAGGCATACAATAATACATTTATACCTGTGAAATGCATGAAGCTCATCACTCTTTTAGAATGAAAAACAATTTATCCTCCGATCACGACCATAACCATTGCATGAGCACTGCACTTGCCGCTGCCGAACAGCTGTGTCTGCATCGGGGCGTGCAACTAACCCCGATCCGCCATAAGGTGCTGGAACTAATATTAAACAGTCATAAAGCTGTTAAAGCTTACGACTTGCTAGATCAAATCCGCCCCAGTAACGATGCAGCCAAACCTTCTACAGTTTATCGGGCGCTGGATTTTTTGCTTGAGCAGGGCTTGATACATCGGGTGGAAAGTTTAAATGCCTTTGTTGGCTGCCACAGTTCCGGCATGCTACACGACCAACTGCTGTTAATCTGCACCAAATGTCTTAACATAGAAGAACGTCCGGCCATTTTAATGTTGCAGGCCTTGGCGGAAGAATTGCAGCAGGCGAACTTCACGCCGCAACGTAAAACCATAGAAATACATGGTTATTGCAAAGCCTGCCGGGATGCCGGAGAGTAAGCACTTAACTTTACAGTGAAAAATGTAGATAACCATGCCAAATCATTACAATATTGCTTAACTGTAAAATCTGGAACCAAAGGAATCCATGGTTAATAGGCAAATTATAGGGATGTTGAATGATTCAAGCACTTTAAACTTTACCTATATGAATCCGCAACTACTTGCCATTGCCAATGAATTGAACATTAGCTACGAACTCATAGCGGCTCGTGGCTTAGTTGAATTCCAAGAGGCCCAGGAATTGGTAATCGCTGAAATTTCTGACTCCGGCAAGGAGTTTCTGCTAACACCTGCAGCAAGCCAGGCATGGCAGTTGCTTAAAGCCACTGCTTGGCAGGATGGTATTTCGCTGTTTATAGCTTCAGCTTTTCGCAGCATCGATCACCAGACCAAAATCATCCAGGGCAAACTGGATAAAGGTATAGCCATTTCGGAAATTCTCACGTTATTAGCGCCTCCCGGATTTAGCGAACACCATACCGGCCGCGCTATAGACATCTCAACGCCTGATGCTCCGGCCGTACAGATCGGCTTTGAACAAACACCCGCTTTCTTCTGGCTAATGGCAAACGCTAATCGCTTTGGCTTTTACCTGTCCTATCCTAAAGGCAATCCTCAAGGCTATCAATATGAACCTTGGCATTGGTGTTATCGCTAAGCTTTGCTTATTTTAACGAACCAATTGAAAATATTGTTACTAAACCCAGAAAATTATTATTTATGCCAATATATGCCGTCCGGTATTACTCGCTTATTCGATAAGTAAAAAGAAAAAAATTACCTTTAAATTTGGCAATACAGAAAAATAACGCAATGCTATATTCTTTTAAAACTTGTAATAGGTTGTATATCGGCTTAGAAAGGCTGAAATTTAGCAACCAATATTTTGAATCCCATACGAATTTCTCACCAAAATTATTTATTTATAGTCTAAAGCAATTATACTTAACAAAATATTCAGGATGTTGTCTGGTTATCCATGAGGTTGACATGAAAGTTTTAACATTTATTTTGCTGGCCTGCCTGGCAACAGCGGCTAATGCCCAGGTATACAAATGCGTAGACAAACAGGGAAAGACCAACTATCAGGGCAAACCTTGTCAAGTGAGCGCCAAAGAAGAGCATTTGGAAATCAAAAGCGACCCTGCCAAAGAATCCGAGGCAAAAGCTAAAATGCAAATGCTGCAATCCGAATACGATACTCAAAAGGCCAGAGAGTCTCAGGAAGAAAAACAGAATATCGAAAACAGCATGATGTATCAGCAACAATTACAAAATCAGATCAATACCAATCCAGGCGTGATGATGCAAGCGCCGACCGCGCCTAACCAAACTAGAACGCAATAGTTTAAGTTTTGTTTACTTGGCAAACGACGCAAAATATTCAACTTATTTTGTAATATGTTCAGCAAGATCCCGGAAAAGCAATTTACCTGTCTGATAGATCGCATCGACACCTCAATTGATGCACCTCGGCAGCGTTTTTCACATTCTATAGCGCATAGCAACCTTATTTAAAGATATCTTCATGTTGTGGTTAAAGGCTTTACATTTGATTTTTATGGTGACCTGGTTTGCCGGATTGTTTTACCTGCCTAGATTATTTGTTTATCATGCCATGAGCGAGGATGAAATCAGCCGGGAGCGCTTTAAATTGATGGAACGCAAATTATATTTCGGCATTACCACGCCCGGCATGATTTTAACGCTGATATTTGGCATATGGATGCTGCTGGACTATGCCTGGGCCTTCTATTCATCCGCCGTGTGGCTGCATATAAAGCTGGGCTTGCTGCTATTAATGGTCATCTATCATCTGTTTTGCGGAAAATGGCTGCTGGATTTTAAAAATGACAAAAATTGCCATTCTCATGTTTTTTATCGCTGGATGAACGAAATCCCGGTATTGTTTTTGGTGAGCATCATTTTTCTGGCGGTGCTTAAGCCATTTTGATTCAGCCCTGACAGAAAAAAGCCGGCTGATTCTGCTGTTGCGTTCAAGTCAATTTGTGTTGTTGTAGACGCTACTACTAGCGATTTGTTACAATTGCCGTCAATTCTAAAGTTTTAAAAGGCACTGCAAAACATTCTTTGAGCATGGGGGCTTTCAGTAAAGGTTTATCGAGGATCATAAAGGATTTTTGCATCGGCGTTTATCGCCAAATCAGCCTGTCCAAATCCGCCTCATCAAATGATTTCTGAACCGCAGTTTGCAATGTTAAAAGTTTAAAATCAAAACGTCTATCTTTCACAATCACCCGGAGAACACTCTATGGCAATCAAAGTTGCAATTAACGGTTATGGTCGTATCGGTCGCAATATTTTACGCGCTTTATATGAATCAGGCCGTACCAATGAAATTCAAATCGTCGCAATCAACGATCTGGGTGACTCCAAAACCAACGCTCACTTGACCAAATACGATACCGTACATGGACGCTTTCCATTTGAAGTGAAAGTGGATGGCGATTACATTGTGGTTAACGGCGACAAAATTAAAGTCTTGGCGGAAAGAGATCCATCCAAATTACCCTGGGCGGATTTGGGTGTAGATATCGTGCATGAGTGTACAGGTTTTTTCACCAGCAAAGCTAAAGCATCTGCGCATATCACTGCCGGCGCCAAAAAAGTGATTATTTCCGCTCCTGGCGGCGACGATGTGGACGCCACTATCGTTTTCGGTGTTAATCATGACACCTTAAAAGCTTCCGACACTGTCATATCCAATGCTTCCTGCACCACTAACTGTCTGGCGCCCCTGGTTAAACCGCTGCTGGATACCATAGGCGTCGACCACGGTTTGATGACTACTATCCATTCATATACCAACGATCAGGTTCTGACAGACGTTTACCACAGCGATTTACGCCGCGCCCGTTCCGCCACCCAATCCATGATCCCAACCAAAACAGGCGCCGCTGCGGCTGTAGGTCTGGTGCTGCCGTCCATGAAAGGTAAACTGGACGGCTTTGCAATGCGGGTGCCAACCATTAATGTATCAGTAGTAGATTTATGCTTTCAGGCTTCTAAAAACACCAGCAAAGAAGAAATCGACGGCATTTTGAGAGAAGCGGCAGCCGGTTCATTGAAAGGCATACTGGCAATCAGCGACGAACCTTTGGTTTCTTGTGACTTTAACCACAACCCTCATTCTTCCATTTATGAGTCCTCCTTAACCAAAGTAACTGGCGGCAATTTCGTAAAAGTTCTGTCCTGGTATGATAACGAATGGGGTTTCTCAAATCGCATGCTCGATACTACCGTTGCTTTTTTCAACGCCAAATAAAGGGTTCACATGCATCTTAGAAGAACCAAAATCTTGGCTACGCTGGGACCCTCCACAGACAAACCCGGCGTTCTTGAAGAGCTGTTCTCGGCCGGGTTAGATGTTGTTCGTTTAAACTTCTCTCACGGTTCGGCTCAAGATCATATCAATAGAGCAAAAAGAGTCAGAGAGCTGAGCAAACAAACTGGCCGGAGAGTTGGGATACTGGCAGATTTACAAGGCCCTAAAATTCGTATTGAACGTTTTAAGGACTCTAAAATCTGGCTGGAGGAAGGTCAGGATTTTGCACTGGATATTAATCTGGGCAAAACTGATGGCGACAATACTCAGATAGGTATCAGTTACGAGCCTCTGGCGCGTGAAGTCAAACCCGGCACACGATTGTTACTGGATGATGGCCGCGTGGTATTGGATGTGGTGAATGTGGAAAATGAGACCAGAGTCAACACCAAGGTGGTAGTGGGCGGCGATCTGTCCAACAATAAAGGCATTAACCTGCTGGGTGGTGGACTTTCCGCTGCAGCCTTA
>CAVUMJ010000162.1:0-7009 GCA_963741375.1 uncultured Pseudomonadota bacterium | reverse complement strand
AATGGTATGAAAAAGCAGCGGCTCAAGGCAATTTTCAGGCTCAACTCAATCTTGGCCATCTGTATGAAAAAGGTCTGGGCGTGGCGCCAAATCAGGAAACCGCCATGCGTTGGTATCGAAAATCCGCAGGCTTGGATGAAGCCGGTTTGCCGTTTACTCCGGCGGTTAATGCCCAAGCCATCAACAATACCGAAATAGCCTCACTTCGGGCGGAAGTGGATCAGTCCCGTCAGGAGGCCAAACAATTACGCGAACAATTAAATCGTACCCGCGAACAAGCCTTGCAGCAACAGGAAACCTTACGCCGCGCCCAGGATGAGCTGGACAGCTTAAGAAAAAAACTCCAACAACAAAAATCGGCTGCTCCCGGCGGCTCGGCAGACATTGAAAGGCTGGAGCAACAATTGCTCGACAAGGAAAAACAGCTAAAAGCCCAGCAAGCCAAACTGGGAAGCTTAACGGAATCCCTGACTCAGGAAAGACAAACCATGAAGCAGGAACTGGCTGCCGCCCGCACCAAGTCATCCGGTCAGGAAAGCGCTAATAATCAAAACGAAGCCAAACTCAATGAAAAAATTGAAAACTATCAGCAACAATCCGCCGAACTGACCGCTTGGTTAACTTCTGCGGAGAAAGTTGATCGCAGCAAAATTGAAAGCCGCAAACAGCAACTGCAAAAACAAGCCGAAGAAATTACTGCCCTCAAGGAAAAACTGGAAAAGCACGAAGCCTTACAGTTAGCCTCTAACTCCGGCCCCACCATTGAGTTAATCGAACCAGCCTCAACTTTGACCAGAGGCTTACCCAGCATACAGTTTGCCAGCGGCGAACAGAGCAAACATTTGGTTGGCCGCATCGATAGCAATATTGGTATTGCCAAAGTGCTGTTTAATGACAAACCGCTGGCGGTAGATGCCTCCGGCCGTTTTCAAACCGATATCACCCTGCAGGGCGCCGATTCCACTATCCATATTTCCGCCATAGACAAACGCAACCAAAGTAGTGATTTAAACATTCAGTTATTAGCGGCAGACAGTTCCACCAAGGAAAGTTACCCGGCCACCCAAACCAATCCGCTGCAAAATACCGCTAATATCCAATTCGGGCATTTTTACGCGTTGATTATTGGCAACGACAACTATAGCAGTTATCCTCAACTGAAAACCCCGGTCAATGATGCCAAAAGTCTGGAATTGGTGTTGCGTGAACGTTATGGATTTACCTCCAAACTACTGATCAACGCCAACCGCCATGCCATCATGACGGCTTTGTATGAACTAAATCAAAAACTCACAGACCAGGACAATCTGTTAATTTATTATGCAGGTCATGGTGAAATAGACGCCAAAACCCAAAATGCCTACTGGCTGCCTGTGGATGCCGAAACCGGCAATACCGCCAACTGGATTTCAAGCCAAAGCATCACCGAATATCTCAGCATTATGGCTGCCAAACACATTCTGGTGGTGGCGGACTCCTGTTATTCCGGAGCCTTGACCGGTTCCGCGGTTGCCAAGCTGGCGGACGATATGGACGCCAGCAAACGGGAACGCTGGCTTAAAGCCATGAACACCCGCAAAGCCCGTACCGTGCTGACTTCCGGCGGCGTCAAACCGGTAATGGATCAAGGCAACGGCGATCATTCAATATTTGCCAATGCCTTTTTAAAAGTCTTGCGCAGCAATCAGCGGGTGATTGAAGATTACGACATCTATCGGGATGTATTCAACCAAATGCGCATCACTACCGCAAAAACCGGATTCGAACAAGAGCCTCAGTATGCGCCATTACAACACGCCGGGCATGAGGGCAGCCCTTTTTTCTTTGTGCCGGAGGCATGAGATACCGCAGCCTCAATTAGACATTGTGTAACCGAGAATTTTGCAAACCAATATCCTTGATTCCGCCTTGCTTCATCAAGGCAACGAGAACAAGGCGGCATATTAATTGTTTCAAAAGTTTTCGCCTTTGGTATGCACCATGTCAGAGGTCTTGGAAGCCGGGGGTGTTTGGCAAAGGTTTCGCCAGCATGGATGCTGGCGCAAAGCCTACACGGACGTACTTGCGGCGTCCTTTGACAAACACCACCGGTTTCCAAGACCGGGGAATACCAATAACCTAAATGGGTAGCGGTTTCTCGTGATTCACTTAATGCGAAAACTTATGGAACTATTAATACCAAAGTTATTAATTGATCTTGACAATACCTCCTTTAATAGTCATCACGCCATCACCGCTTAAGGTAGTCATTGCCGATTTGAATTCGGCCATGGTATCGCCTTTAATCGAAACTTTCAGGCCTGACACGGTTATGCCGCTTGCATCCAACTTGATACTATTGCTGCCGGCAGTCAAGGTAATGGCGCTGGTGTCGATTTTGATATTATTGGAGCCCACCGTTAGCTCAATGGACGTTGCCGCATCGGCTGTCATTTTTCCAGTCGACACTTTCACAACCAGATTGCCCTGATTAATCTTCAAATTATCATTTCCTTGACTGATAGTCACTGTTCTATCTCCTTTTTTTAAGGTCAACTGATCGGCGCCTTGCTGTAAAGTCACCGTACGATTGTTATAAATATCCTCAGTTTGATTACCATCCCCATCCTTGCTATCCGAAGATCCTACTTTACGGGTCTCGTTGTTTTTAATGACACAATTCAGGTCTTTTTCTGCCTGAAAATACACTTCTTCGGAATCCTTCTTATCTTCAAAGCGGATTTCATTATAATTTTTGTCCTGACCGTTCGGGCTGCTGCGGGTTTTAATGCCGCTACGGGTTTGATTGGCAGGCAAATCGTAAGGGGGCATTTGATTGGCATTGTACAAACTGCCGATGATAATCGGACAATCCGGATTTCCTTCCAGGAAATCCACTATCACTTCCTGACCCACTCGGGGGATAAACATTCCGCCCCAATTTTTTCCCGCCCAAATTTGGGCAACCCGTAACCAGCATGAGCTATTTTGGTCTTTTACACCTAATCTATCCCAGTTAAATTGGACTTTAACCCTGCCGTATTTATCGGTGGCGATCTCGTCAGAAGACTGGTCCCCCCCTGCTGCATCACCGGCGCCGGAGCTTTTTGATTGCCCAACCACAACGGCAGTCTGCATTCCCCGGACCACAGGCAAAGGGGTAATTCGCGGCGGCCTGAAGGTTATATCTTTTCTAATCACATTAAAACTGCATTGATAACCCTCATCACCTCCCCCGACAGCAGTGTCATAGCCACTATTTTGAAAGTGGAATTGCAGAGAAACGGTTAAATACTCCTGATCATTCTGATCGGAGCGGGGGGAACCGGAAAGCTTGAATTTTTCTCCGACTTTCAAACGGCGAACATTCGCTTTACCGGAAATTTGTTCAAAGGCGGCGCGGTGCTCTTCCATGCGGATTTTGGCGTATTTATCACCGTCGCCGGCGGTTTGGAATTCTCCGGGGTAATCGTATATTTCCTTGTCTGCAAAAGCATGAGTTGCCTGTATTGAGGAAATGCTGACCAAATCCGCCGTGGGCATTTCAAAATTATAATCTTTTAGCCGATAAGCGCCGGTTTGAATATGGTGGCTGAAATTCCATTCGGTTATAAATTCATTTCCGCGCAAAATAGCGTTACCTTCAGAATGAAATTGAATCTCGCTATTGCCGTCTATATATTCATGTTTCTGCATATCATCATATAAAACCAGGGTATGCGTGGTTTCGGTATGCTCGAAACAATAATAAATGCCTTCCTCCTCCAACAACCTGTTGATAAAATTAAAATCCGTCTCCCGATATTGCACACAAAACTCCCTGGGTTGATAAGTGGCTTTTAAACTGGACTTAATATCGGTATAGCCGTGATCGTTCAAGACATTCTTGACTATGTCCGGCACGCTAAAGGTTTTGACTTCATTATCATCAAGCTTTTTCGGAGACGCCACCCGGCAATTACTGGCGCGGGTTAATAACCAAACTTTAGGATGAACGATGAGTTTATAGTGATATAGCCTGCCCAACGTACCTAGCTGAATAGCACGGGTGATAATGCCGTTAAAAAAACGAGAGCCTATGTCAAGGCTCAACTTGACAGTCAATACTTTACCCAGCAGGCTTTGCAAATCAACAGCAGCGTTTTCACTCAATACTTCCACTTCGTACTCAAACAAACGGCTAAATTGTTCCGTGCCGTTCATACGATAGAATAATAAAGTGTCTTTTTTGATATCGGCAACAGACACCGACGCTAGCAAATTATCTTGAGAATAAGACATGCTTAATCCTGTTTACCTTCATAATTCATCATTATGAGTAATTAATACTGAAGAGGAAATCAAAGCCGACATCCCCGATTCCGCGTAGTGTTATCGAAACCACGCCAATGCGCCGCCATTGTCGCATGACTAAACGCTGTTCCAATCAGCCACCGACCAATACCGTCGGGCAACCCAAGACTATAGCGCCGCCATGACCGGTCAAATCCCCCATCCTGGCGGCAGGCAAATTCCCGATTAATACAGTTGCCGAACCTTTGGCGATCAGATCCGGCGGCCCTACGCATGTCAACTGGTCAGTTGCCCTGGCTGCCGGTAAGTTGCCAATCAAAACAGTGATTTGTCCGGGGGGCAAAATCGGCCCGCCGACATGCGGCACCACGCCGTTCACTAATGGACAAGTATGCATATCGGTTATACGCGCGGCAGGCTGACCCATAAATTACGCTCTTGGCGTGCTTAAGCTTGCCATGGCTTGCCGTTACCGCCGTTGGCAATATCCACGGCCTGTTCCAAAAAGAAAATCTGTTTGGTTTCCGCCAATTCGGGTTGCGGCTGCACAGCAGCCAACATCACCGCGCCAGCAACCGCCTTGGCGTTTAAATGATCAGCCGGCGGCACCACAGCCTGAACATGTTCCGGGGCGATATTATCGCCGCTCCAGAATGCCGCCATTGCCGCCCAGGCTACCGCATTTTCAAAGTTTGCCGCCTGTGCCGCAGCTTCCGCTTGACGGCGGTTGGCTTCGTCGGGTTTAAATACCCAGGCTTCAGCCGCCAGTAAAGCATTTTTTAACGGCGGCGCTGAACTATCTGTTAAGGTGCTGCGCGCACTCAGACAAGCCCACCAGGTTGCCTCGCGCTTGGGCAAAGCCCGGGCCATAAAGCGTATCGCATCAATATACAGCTTTTGCTCCAGCAAGGCATTCAAATACGGCGCCGCGTCAGGACCGGCTTGCAACAGTTGACCTGCTTCCGGCCCAAGCTCAATATCCCGGCAAATTTCCGCAGCTTTAAGTATCAGCACTTTATTGAGCGATTCAACCCGACTCATATTGGTTCCATATTATTAATATTAATTATTTCAAAAGTTTTCGCCTTCAGCATGCGCCATGTCAGAGGTCTTGGGAATCGGGGGTGTTTGGCAAAGGTTTCGCCAGCATGTGCTGGTATTTGCTCCTGCAATACCAGCATACACAACATCCATGTCGATAATGCTGGCGCAAAGCCTACAAGAGGACGTACTTGCGGTGTCCTTTGACAAATACCACCGGCTTCCAAGACCGCAGAATACCAATATCCTAAATGCATAGCGGTTTCTCGTTATTCGTTTAATGCGAAAACTTATAGGACTATTAATAGCTGTATTGACATAGTATAGTCGCCGGCTTAATTGACTTTAACGCCAAAATTGCGTATTTGCCATCCGCCATAACTCGAATAAAAGCGGCCAAGCAGAAAAACAAAAAAGTTGGCGAAATTTGCCGCATTATCGAACCAGAATTCCCCAAAGTTAGGATCAAAAAACGCCACATCGCTGAAAGGCAATTGGCCTTTGGCGCCGCCGGTACCGCCTAAGTAAAGCGCAACCACATGCCCGCCTTTTGCTGATTTAAAACTAACCATGGCATAAGAGCCTACACCACGGCCATAAGACTTGCACATTTTCAAGCCGCTGATAATTTTATGGCTCAGACCGGGGTCCGCATCAATTTTTCCTGTGCCGGTATTTACTTTGTAGCCTTCTCCGTATAAGCGATGACCTGATCCCATATCCATTCTTGGAATGACGCCATGTTTCATCAGATAAATCTCTGAATTTAACTTTTGATAAGGCCCCATACTGATTGAAGTATCATTAATACTTGCGGTAAAATCCAACAGTAACTGGCTCATTTTAGAAAGCTGAATTGAAGGTATGCCATGCACATTGGTATAAATCTCATTCCATATTGAGCCTTCATTGGCATGTGCGGCAATCCAGGCGTTAACCAAAGCCTGACAAATTCCGTCCTGGGTTTTCTCACCTATCTTGAGAAATGAACTGACAGGCTCCATAGACTGTGAAAAGGGTGAGACTATCACCGCTTTATAGGTTTTGTGGGCGGTATCACGTATACCTTTATAAAATGTTTGGACTTTAAGGATTTGTTGTTGTGTTTCATTCATAGGCATTATCGTTCTCCTGCTCAGGATAATTTAACTTCTGATTACAATTATAGAGATTTCATCTCATTATCTTTTTACCTAAAACAGCGGTTATCTTGGCTGATAAACCATGCATATCGGGCCTTTCAAAGCATCAGTAATTCACTTTCCGTTCAATTAAACGCATAAACAAACTCGCCATTATCGACAGTCACATGCACCCGCTCTACCGCTATGCCTTGCATCATCCGTGTTAAAAATTCCGCACTGATGCTAGGCAGCATGGTGTTAGTCAAAATAGCGTCTATCATTCTGCTTCCATTCGGCCATGTTTTTTTTTTTTTTTTTTTTTTTTTTTTTTTTTTTTTTTTTTTTTTTTTTTTTTTTTTTTTTTTTTTTTTTTTTTTTTTTTTTTTTTTTTTTTTTTTTTTTTTTTTTTTTTTTTTTTTTTTTTTTTTTTTTTTTTTTTTTTTTTTTTTTTTTTTTTTTTTTTTTTTTTTTTTTGGTATTGTTAAAGTGGATGGCCGCTTGGCGCTGCTCTCATAGAGCTTCTGTGAACCCTTAAAGAGCTTCGGATTCCAATGCCTCCCTCATAAAAAAAA
>CAVUMJ010000161.1:0-10937 GCA_963741375.1 uncultured Pseudomonadota bacterium | reverse complement strand
TGGACGCACTGACGGTTACGAGGCCCCGTCCCGAAGCAGTGTGGTCTACCTTGAGTAACTGGCTCTGGCGGGGCGCGAAATCTACCTGGACCGTCCTGGTCTGATCGAGAATTGTGAATGTGACAGTCTCGGATCCGCCCGCCGCATCCTCGGTGGCAAACACACTAACGGACCTGGTGCCGCCGTCGTTATGGGATCGCAAGTACTGGAAGCTGGCAATCATGCCGCCACCTAGACCTTTCCTCCCGGATAACTCCAGTCGTCATCGCCCGGCAAACAGCACTCCGCATCCTTCAGCGGAGGTGCGAGCGGGGATCTGGGATGTTCGCGGCCTTTTTGGGCAGCTTTCTTTATGGGCTTCTTCTTCCCGGCTTTTTTCGCCGCCGGCTTGGCGGGCTTCTTGGTTGCCATGATTACCTTCACTTGCCTGGAACGATGGCCTCGTACCGAAAGGTTACGCTGCCGCCGGCGGGCACCCACTGCACCGCGAATTCCAGCGGGCCGCTGCGGCGGATGCCCACAACGGCGGTGGGCCGCAGCGATTGGTCGAGGTACTCCATGCCGGCCGGTGGGTTATCCGTAACCACCACGTCGAGTGCGGCCTTGGAGGAATCGTTCTTCACTTCCAGTCGGACCGGAGTCGCCCCCGACCCCGTCTTGGCCAGAACCGACCGCACCACTCCTACCACCACGCCGTTCCCGGCGATGGCGGCGGGAGGCGTCAGGCGCATCGGAACCGCGAAAGGAACCGCGTCGGGAAAAACGATCTGATCGGTAACGGCGTGCCAGATGCGGCGCTCCTCTTCCAGGGTGGCCGGAGTCGCCGTAATGTTGAACTTGGCGAGTAGGGCGGAGCGGTCCTGAGCATTTTCAATTGATCAGAGAAGTGATGCTGCATGTTGACGGCAAGCCCTTGGTGCTGGCCAGAACCATTCTGCCCAAAGCAACCATCAAAATCGCCCAACGCAATTTATCGCATCTAGGCGCCCGGCCATTAGGTGAAGTGATCTTCGCTTACCCGGACCTGGAAAAACGCCAACGCCAGATTTGTTATACCCAGGCCAATATCTGGTCGGCCTCCATCCAATCCGAAATCATTAAAGCACAACCAGTTTGGGGCAGAAGAACTGTCTACGCCATTCACCAACAGGCTTTGCTGGTAGCGGAATTTTTTTTACCGGCGGTGTATGAGTAGGAGTAGCTGGAATTGCCAGCAGACGATATCCAAACCTGTCTATTTACTCGTTAGAAATTGCATGATACTGTTTTATACAACCTGAACTAACCCCAATGCCGTTTCTTAACTTAGACGCAGCATGCCCGCCAACCTGACAAATGAAGGTGATTTTAGTGACAGTAGACATGAGATTGCAAAAACCATGAGTTGGCATCGCATCATACTCTCCAGAGCGGAATTCGAATCCGGTGAAGTCACCGTGTTCATGGGCGCATTCCGGGCAGCTTATGTGGCCAGAAACGGCCCGGAGGGCATGGCGATGTTTGGATGCTGGTCTGATGATGGAGCCCGCTATTTCGTTTACACCACTCCTAAATCCGCACGGCATATCATCCCACTATTGGACGCATATTCCGCGAATCAGACCGATAAGCCGGATATTTCCGGTTTGTCTTTGATCTATGGAGACGAATCCGGTCTCACTTCTTTCGAAACCGGGTTCGAAGCCTGACACCATTGCACCGATGATCCGCTATAGTAGCTCATAGCAACCGAAGATTGCCGAGTTTGACTGCGCTTTCGAAACTGCCCTGGAGATGTTTATTTTGTCTATCGACTTAAGGTTCTGGTATTGTTGCAAATGGTGTAGAATGGATGCGCTTGGTTTTATCATCCTTCTACTTCAGAAAGATAAAATGTATAGCTCATCTAATTTCTATTTTCAAGTCGATTTAATCGCGATTGCCCTCCATTCTATGCTTGTGCGTGTTGATAAAAATTTGCTATTGCTTTTTACTGCAATCATACCGTATCGGTTGAACACTCTGACATCTTTATGAATTTACCTGTAAAACCCGATTGCGCCTTTAACGCTGACCAGCTTAACGTATCATGTTATTGTCATTCTCTAAACCGTCAGTTCTTACAAGAACAACTATTCGCAATCCAGCATAATAATGATTTATACCGGATGATAGTTGAAGATCATCCGCATTTATTTGCTGAATCCCCGGTATTTATCAATCAACAAAGCCTGGATGAACAACTCCAAATTATTAGCGCAGTGGAACAAGTCGTGGCCTTACCGGCTTTTCAACAGCGAGTACTTGGCTATGCGCCTGAAATTGCCCAATTTGAGCCTAAAGCGCTTGGCGTTTTTTTAGGTTATGATTTTCATTTGCAACAAAATCAGTCAAAACTGATTGAGATTAATACAAATGCCGGCGGAGGATTAATTAATGCAGTATTATTTCACGCTCAAATCGCCTGTTGCGAAAAAGCCAATTCCCAGCCTCCCGGCAAACTAAATATCCTAAAGCCTGACGATCACATTCCTGAGCAGTTGTTTATGGATATGTTTTATCATGAATGGCAAACAGAGCGAGGTAACGAACCCTTACAATGTATAGCCATAGTCGATGAACGTCCGGAAAATCAATTTCTGTATCCGGAATTTATATTATTTAAACATTTATTTGAACAGCACCGGATTACCTGCGTCATTTGCGACCCGTCCGAACTCGATTTTCATGCTAATGCAGTGTGGTACGGACATTTAAAAATTGACTTGATTTATAACCGGCTCACTGATTTTAGCTTGGAAGACTACAAGCTGGAATTACTGCGTAACGCCTATTTGGCAAGTGAAGTCGTCATCACTCCCCACCCCAGAAGTCATGCCATCTACGCAGACAAAAGAAATCTTCAGTTACTCACTAACGATGAATTCCTGCAAGAGATTGGCGTCAGTGATGATCTTCGTCAAATATTGAGCCGGGGAATTGCCAAAACCATTTTAGTTGCGCCGCAAGCAGCCCAATCCCTATGGCATAATCGCAAGCATCTATTTTTTAAACCTGCCAAAGGTTATGGCGGCAAAGCTGCCTATCGTGGCGATAAAATGACCAAACAGGTATTTGAATATATTTTGCAACACGATTATGTCGCACAATCTTTTATCAAGCCCAGTGAACGGCATCTGGAAATTGCGGACGAGGATGTCACGCTTAAACTGGATTTACGCCATTATGTTTACAATAGCCAAACTCAGTCGATTTGCGCCAGACTTTATCAAGGGCAAACCACAAACTTTAGAACTCCGGGCGGCGGATTTGCACAGGTTGCGGTCATTTAGGCTACTACATGGCATGAATATGCTCAATCATTTCGGCAATATAATGAATAACCTGGGCTAGAAAAACCATCAGTTCATCCAATTTGGCTTGTAAAACACTCAAAAAAGTACTGTGATTGAAATTGGCGTTCAGGTAAAAGCTTAAACCTTTATGTATGGTGTTGCCGCCCATGAATATCATGATCAAAGCTGCCGTTTTGTACATCAGGCCTCTCAGTTTTGCCGTAAGCTTGCCGAAAGCCAGACTAATAAAAAACATCATAGGCAAAGTTCCAGCTCCAAAGGCCAGCATCAACAGACCGCCTTCATAGACATGGGGAGCGGAAATGGCTTCCGTCGCCATGGCAAAAGTCAAAGGACAAGGCATCAGGCCATTTAAAAAACCTGAAATAATCGCCCCTAATACCGGACCTTTTTGCTTGGAAGTTGCATAGCCTTTACGTAGCGCCTGCATGCTAATCAGCTTGACAGAACCCTGCCAGGGTATCCAGCCCAATATTCCAAAGGCCAGAATAATCACCACTCCGCCAATCAGCATTTGCAGTATGCTCTGCATTTTGCCGAACATACCGCTGGACACCAGCACCACTCCAAAAGCCGCAGCCCCCATTCCTACCATGGTGTAAACACTAATGCGGGAAAGCTGATAAGCCAGATAAGGCCAATAACTTCTTGATTTGCCGACATTCATGAAATATCCGGAAACTAATGCTCCGCACATGCCTAGGCAATGTCCGCTGCCAAGGAATCCAGCCACCAATGCCAAGGTATAATCAACCCCATTTGCGGCTGCCAACTCGGTCATACCGTGCATGGAATGATCCATACCTGCCATGCCATTCATATCGTGTTCCATTATTTACTCAGTCTCAACGAATTAATAATCACGGAAACCGAACTTAAAGCCATCGCCGCCGCCGCTATCATTGGATTAAGCCTGCCTAATGCAGCAACCGGAATGGCAATAGTGTTATAACCAAACGCCCAAAACAGATTCTGTTTGATAACCCTTATGGTAAATGAACTTAACTCTATAGTTTCAGTTACCTTGGATATATCGCCTTGCACCAAGGTCAGGTCCGCTGATTCAATAGCAATATCCGTCCCGCTGCCTATGGCAAAACCAACATTGGCGGCTGACAAGGCCGGGGCATCATTGATGCCGTCGCCTATCATACCGACTAAGTAGCCTTCACTCTGTAATTGCCTGATCATTTCCAGTTTTTGTTCAGGCCTGACGTTTGCCACTACATCGACAATACCGACTTGGTCAGCAATATAACGAGCGGTTTTTTCAGTATCGCCAGTTAACATCATGGTTTTGATGCCCATCTGATGCAAACGGCTTATCGCTGCGGCGGCTTCGTGACGAGGATTGTCGGCAATTGCAAAAATTGCGGCACATTCTCCATTAATAGACATTAATACCGGGGTTCTGCCTTGATTGGCAAAATCATCGGCCTTACCAAGCAAATTGCTCAATGAAACGTTCTGACTTTCCAGCCAATCCTGATTTCCCAGCAATAATTTACGGCCGCCTACTTCCGCACGGATTCCGCGTCCGGCTTCACTATAAAAATAAGCGCAATCCTGCAATTCAATATGGTGTTCCCTGGCGCATTCCACTATCGCTTTGCCGAGAAAATGCTCGGAATTATTTTCTGCGGAAGCAGCCAGCATCATCAAGCTGGCGTCGGAGATTTCAGTCAACTTAAATATCTCACTAACTTTGGGCTTGCCTTCGGTAATGGTGCCGGTTTTATCAAACACAATGGCGTTTAGCTTGCTGGCTATCTCCAGGCTTTCTCCATTGCGTATATAAACGCCTTTTTTAGCGGCCTGGCCGGCGCCAACCATGATAGCGGCCGGAGTTGCCAAACCCAAAGCACATGGACAGGCAATTAATAACACCGTAATGGCATTGCCGAAAGCAAAGGCGAACGGCGCTCCCACTACCAGCCAGCCTGTTAGAGTCAGCAGGGAAATCACCATTACCGAAGGAACAAATACTGCTGAAATTCTATCAACCTGCTTTTGAATAGGTAATTTTGCAGCCTGCGCCTGATCAACCATATGCACGATACCGGCAAGCACGGTATCCATGCCAATGGCTGTGACTTGCACATGCAATACGCCATTACCGTTAAGGCAACCGCCTATGACCTGATGACCGATATTTTTGACCACCGGCAGACTTTCACCGGTTATCATGGCTTCATCCACAGTAGATATGCCAAAAACCACTACGCCGTCAGTCGGAATTTTTTCTCCCGGTCTGATCAGCAATAAGTCGCTCAACTGAATTTCATCAACATCAACCAGATATTCTCGACCATCTTTTAACAAAGTAGCAGTTTGAGGTTGCAGATCAACCAGCTTACGAATTGCCTCACCAGCCTGCCCTCTAACCCGTTCCTCCAGATATCGGCCGAGCAACACAAATGTGACAATGGCTGCCGCCGCCTCAAAATAAATGTAACCGCGGCCTCTGAACAAGGCCGGCAGGCTGTAGCCATATGCCGCCCCCACACCTAAGGCAATCAGCGTATCCATATTTGCCGCACGCTGTTTTGCCAACAGATAAGCCTTACTAAAAAACTGACTGCCTGTCACAAACACTACTTGAGTAGTCAGCAAAAATTGCAGCCAATGCACCAGACTTGAAGCAGACATGCTCATCATTGCCATTGCAACCACGGGTATGGTTAGAAGCCCTGCCCTTACAAATCGACGACGGGCGGCGTCAATTCGATATTTCTCCTTTTCTATGATTTTTTTCCTTTGCGACAACGTATCAATCAATAATGCGTTATAGCCAAAACTTTCAATTTTTCTAATCACCTCTAATTTGGATAATTGTCCGCGCACATTGACCGTTTCCGTCGCAAAATTAACGCTGGCGGATTTAACTTTTTCATCCCGGTTTAACAACATTTCAATTAGCAAAGCACAAGATGCGCAGCTCATCCCTTCCACAGCCAAATCAAATTCCAGTAACGGGCCGTTAAATTCCTTTTTCTGAATATTTTTGACGTCCTGTTCCTTCCGGCCCAGATTTCCAAGCACCGCATCCAATAAAATCAGTAAATTTTTGGCCGGCAAACGCGTCGAATTAAATTCAATAGTCACGGAACCGATAGCGTATACGGATCTGACTCGAGTAATTTCAGGACGTTTTTTTAATAAAATTTCGAAAATATAACCACGCTCCCTATCATTTTGCAGAATAGGCGTGATAATGCGCAGACGATTTTTAAGCTGGTGCTGCAGGCGGAAATGTTGATAAATCAGGTTGTCATTGAGCATTATTAATCCGGATTTTTAATCAGAAAAAATCTGTACTTTTTGGTAAATAACCGGTTATCTTTTTTGGCGCGACCGAACCAATAAAAAGAACATATAAAACACTGCCAGCCATTCATAACGATAAGTTAATGGTCTGACCAGCCAATGCTTGGTAATACGCTCCCAATGAATCTTAATGAGATACAACACCAAAATATCGTTTAGAAAGTTGATGGTGGCTTTCTCAGGATCCTTGATTAATGCTTTTGGGCCTTTGGCAGTTAATTTTCCGAGGATTTTTGCAGCTTGTGCCGTTTCCTTAACAGCCTGAAATTTCTCGGAAACCCAACGGCCCACTTTGCTATTGCCAAGCCGTTGTTTTAAGGGAATGCCTTGTTTAACCGGCGCCTCCGCCACAAACCGATTTTGAAACCAGCCTTTGCGGTCTAATTCCGCCAGTATTTGAAAAAGCTGTTTTGCCAAACTGGAAAAGTCACAAATTGTTTCGTTATATCGAATGGATAGTTTGCGCTGAGCCCGGAATAACCGAACTGCTTTAACTCCTTCTATAATGGATAGGCTGTCAGATAACGATTTGGCGATAGCTTCTTCACAAACAACCTGTGGAATTTGAAATCGCACATGGCCGTATTCCCGATAACGTAATACAAATTCTCTCTGAATACTCATAGTCAATTCTACAATAAACAAAACGGGCGCAACCGTTCCCAGGTTGCGCCCGTTTCTAAAAGCTTATTCAAAACCAAAACTGATCTTACGAAACAATATAAAATCAGGAAGTTTCTTTAGTTTCTGCGACAATATCTTCCAAGCTTTCCTTTTGTTGCAGCACAAAATCTTTGCCGGCATCATAAGTTTTAGTAGCGTTGGTAATAATTTCCTTTCTGTATCTGTAAACCAGAATACCCGCCGCCACACCAAATCCAAAAACCAAAAACGGATGTTTTACCAATTTAACCATTAACTTTCCCCCTGTATTAACCGTTGCTGCCGCAATTGTTCCCGTCATTAACTGCTTACCCATTTTATGGCTGCCGGAAACATGCGAGTGGTGATTATGCGCCATCTTTTACCTTATGAAGAGTTTATTTGCCTTTTTTATCATCTGTCGCCTGCAAATCCACTTTATCATGCAGCATCATATAGATACCCTTGCACCCTTCGCAACAAAAACTTTTTGTTCCTTCCTTGGTATCAAGCGAAAAACCGTCGACTTCAACTGGCAAAGCACAAAGATCACATTGTTTCTTATTATCTTTTTTTTTCACTTTATCTTGGAAATAAACAATGAATGGATGTGAGAAATTTCAGATTAACACATGACCAAACCATTTGCAGTTAATTTACGGCAGATGAGTTATATATCATTATATACTCAGTTAGCGGCCAATCAAAAAAACAGGTTTAGACGTGTATGGTACTTACTTAACAAGATAAAATATCTAAATCAATGAGTTATAAATTAATTCGCGCTATTGTAGGTTGGGTTAGCTCGATAGAGCGTAACCCAACAATCGAAGCTACAGCCACCTTCAATGCCGTCGTGTTGGGTTACGGCTATCGCCTTATCTACATGGATGTAGTGTATGCAGGAAATGCACGAGCAAATTCCTGTTATCTACATGGATGTAGTGTATGCAGGAATTGCAGGAGCAAATTCCTGTCCACCCAACCTACGCAATTGAAATTTATGAATAATCCTCTTAAGTAAGCGCCATTCAGGTTTAGACGTAAATTTTGACTGAACTGAAACCTATGATTTACAAAATCTAGTCCAGTAGATCAGCTATCCCAAGCCGCATCTACAAGACTATGAAATTGTTAACTAGAGACTCTGTCTATGATTTTGATTTATCAGCCAGCAAAAGCAGCTCACCATCTTCTTCAGCCCGGTAGGCGGCGGCACGGCTGGAAGCTTTCATTAAAGCGATTCTTAGTGCCCCGGCCAGACTAGAGCTCATTCCTAAACGCATAGCCAGTGCAGGCACCAGTATCATTGATGTTAAGGCCAAACTTGCGCCCACTATTAATGCGCCGGTATTAATTTGTTGAACCGTTAAGCCAGTATTCAGGATGCTTAGTTCTTGAGTCATAATAGCGACCTCTGCAAAAAGTATTGGTATTTTTTTATAATGCATTAAAAATGCCAACAAATAAGACTTTGTTTTATAAAAAAAATTCATAAAATGAATTTAATTTTTTTGAAGAAATAGGTGATTTCACCTGTTTTTTTTGTGTTATATAACATAGTTTAATTATTCCTGGATCCAGTTCGCAATATCACGGATAAATGAGTATTAATAAAGGCCGCTTTAGCTCAAATCTACTTGCAGCCCTGCTATATCGGACTTATACTGAAATATGAGTTTTTACCTTTAACCTTTATATCTGGTCGATTTTTGGGCGTGGCATCCATACTCTTTAACATCATTGTGTGAAATCACTCACTGTTGTTTCCAATCTTGACTTAACAAGTTGAAACGTCCACGGCCGCCTGAAATCCGGAAAATTTTCATTATCACTAACTTTCATTAAGTTCAAAATGTCCAAGCAAATTAAAGACACCTTATCACCGGCTTCTCAACCTCTTTCTAATCAAGTATTAACCGGAGTCATTGCAACAGTTCTAGTGGTATCGGCTGAAAAACTCATCCAAAAGATAGCCAGACAACCGTTGCTAGTGTTTGGTTTTGGAGTAGTCAGCGGCTTGGCGGTCTATAAATACAGAAAGCATATTTTGGAAACCACGTCCAAAACCTTGGATCAAAGTAAAGCTCTGGTGCTAGAACAAAAAGAAAAACTGCTGGATTTAATTGCCGAAGTGAATGAAAGCGAATAGCCAATCCGGAATACGAAAACAAAACTGAATGGTTGAACCTCCTGTCGCAGGCCTGGAACGCTTCACATGCCTGAAGTCAGCGCAAGACGATGGAGTAGTAATATGGACTTTTACAGTTCATTCAATGATTTATTGGGTAAATTTCTGGTTTTATGTGTTTTTTATCCATAAATACATTTTGTTGACTAGCTCCGATACTATTTACCGGCGCCTGATAGCTATTTAATTTTTAGAATTGAGTTGTCCACATGCTGCTAATACATCATCGCCTTTAGCACTTCTTATTAAAGTCGGGATTTTAAAAGTATCTAAAACTTCTTTAAATTTTTCAATTTTATCCCAATCCGGACAATTGTAATGTGATCCTGGAAATGAGTTAAAAGGAATTAAGTTTATATAAGCACTTTTACCAGCCAGTATCGTTCCCAATTTTTTAGCATCATCCGGAGCATCATTAAAATCTTTTATCAGAATATATTCATAAGTAATAAATTGCTTTTTATTTAAAGGTATCTTGTCAATATAGGTCAACACCTCATCTAGCGGATATTTTTTATTTATGGGAATAAGTTCGTTTCTCTTTTCTTCAAAGGGTGAATGAAGCGATAATGCAAGGTTGACTCCGGGAATTTCCTGACTCCATCTTTTAAGTCCGGGAATATAACCAGCCGTTGAAATTGTTATTTTTTGAACGCCAATTGAAGTTCCGTGTTTTGATAAAAAAATTTCACAGGCTTTTTTAACGGCGTCAAAATTATGTAAAGGTTCGCCTTGTCCCATAAAAACAATATTTAAAATCCTCTCTTCTCCAGGCCTATTTGCCGCTAACCAACGCCAGGCTTGTAGAAACTGGCCAACAATTTCGCTTGTAGTCAAATTTCTTTTAAGCCCTTGTTCTCCGGTAAAACAAAAAGAACAATTCATTGCACAGCCAACCTGCGATGAAAGGCAAATAGAATATTTATTATGAAATGGAATAAGGACGGTTTCAATTTTATGATTGTCTTTAAGCTTAAAAAGAAATTTGTAACTATTCAGCCTACAAAAGCCATACGAAACGAATCGAAGGGGTTTCTGCCTTTGAGCCGAGAGGATTCCCAGATAGAGCGGAGGACACAAAAAGCTTGGCCTCCGCCAAAGGCTCTGAATCCGCCACAGACTTTCAATTTGACCTTGACAGGCCGAACCATTCGTTCAGCCAAATTATTGTCAAACGGCACTTGCCAATCGGTTAGGAATCGCAACGTTTCGGCCTTGTAGTCCCGCAATCGAATCAGAAGATTCGTCTCAGCATCCTGTTTTATCCGGCCTTTTTGCGCCGAATCGCATTTTTTCTCTGGAAACGCCGCTAAACCAGACGCGACGCACCGATCATACCGACTTAAAATAGTCTCCAGCACCCAAGGTTCCAGGTAATTGTGTCCAGCGCGCCTGGCATCGGTGACGGCGTTTTTACCCTCTATTAGCACTTCCCGAAGAGC
>CAVUMJ010000160.1:0-4301 GCA_963741375.1 uncultured Pseudomonadota bacterium | reverse complement strand
GATATTGCCTACAAAGCTGTTTCAACCTGGAAAATCCAATAAGTCCGCATCCTTGATGCGGAAATTTTCAGAGTAGTTGTCGCCTCGACGGTTAAATCTTAAGCGGCTTTTTTGTGTTGAATAATTTCCTCTGTATCAGGTTTATGGTTAACTTCGGCCTTATCAGGATTAAGGTGGACAGCTTGGATTCTTTGCCAATTCCGGGTCGTTCAGCTCCATCGCTTAGGGTTTCGAGCACGAAGCCTCATAGACAGCTTTCCGTTTAACCAGTAAATCTTCGTCCAATCCCTCATGGCGCTGCGCTGGTGTGACAAACCGAATGGCGCTGTGGCGATGCTCGTGGTTGTACCACTCCACCAGTCTCGTTACCCAGTCCCGGTTTAGATTGAGCCTATTTGTTGCGTTGCAAGACTTGAACCTATTTGTTTGTTTTTGCAATTATTTGTTAGATTAATCTGAAACCACAGACATTACTTAACCATCGCCAATGACTCAACCTAAACGAAAATATTTGAATCGACGCAAGAAAGTTTGGGGAACTATGGTTTTGTTAATGTCAATCCAAGGTTGCGCGACGTTTACGTATCCTTCACCACAAGCCGTAGAGGGGAGTCAGATTGTCTCAGTTTATCCCCATAATTCTGAAACTCTTCCACATTTTTCTGGATTTGCGGGATTGTTGTGCCCCCGATTATTACGAGCTGTCAAGCACGATGCCATGGCCTTAACTGTTGGAGGAAAGGTCGCATTATGTTTTGCGAGCCCCACCGCTGGTTATTATAGACTCGATAGTACTGGTAATCATATTGTCACTAGTCCCCTTCCAAGTCCTGAGCCAGCACCGTGCGCAGGTAGGATTTTTGGTAAAGTATACGGAGAAAAATCCAGACTGATATTCCAAGTGTCTGTTGGTGGCAAGGACATAGCTTTGGGGGTGGATCAAACCCTCGGCACACTCGAAGTGAATGGCCGATCAACAACTGTATTGCCCCAAGTTCAAACGAGCGAGTTCCACGAGATGCCGCCAAGCAAAAGTGTCGACGAGAAACAGCTTTTCAATGTTAACGGGTCGTGGCAACCCTACACTGCTGAAGTGCTTGATTACGAGTTAACCCATTTGAAATACCCTGCCTATTTGCTGAAATTTGAATTCGACCAAGATTGCGACCCGGATGCCCATTACCGGTTAACGATCAAAGGTATCAAGATCGATGGTAGTGAGTTACATGTGCCGCCAGTAGAGTTCGAACCCTATTCAGAGACGTCTCCAATTTTCGATTAAATAAATTCAATTTACTTTTGCATGTTCCGGTTATTCCACTCGCCAAAACCGACGCAAGGCTATTGAATAATTTCCATCAAGTGGGGACTGAGATGGGGATTGGGGTAAGGATTCCCCAATCCCCTGACCATTACCAAAATCATCCCCAGCTTAAAACTAAACTTATAACCTATTGATTTAATGTATGTATTGTATTAAGCGCAATTCTTTATTATTATCATCCTTTGACGATAACACCCACAAAACCGCACTGTTCACATACGAAAATCAAGTATTTACCCATTAAGGTCTATTCAGACCACGCTCAACACCACAGGATTCGCACTCGGTTTTTATCCGGTGGAAATATAAAATTTCCCCAGCATAATTCTTAAAAAAAATTGTGTGAAGTGTATTAGACTTACCCTGTTCGTTGGGTAAGTTATGGATAGAATATGATATTACTATAAAGAAAACGAAACAAAATATATGAGTCGTCATAGGCTTAGGGCCGATAATTTAAAAACGGAATACATGGCATGGCTGTAATTGAAGGCATTAGAGTTAAGAATTTTCGTGCTTTAAAGGAAGTATCTTTAGGTAGATTATGGAATCAGCAACAATCAGCTCCATTAACTCCAATGACTGTTGTGATTGGCAAGAACGGGGTTGGTAAATCTTCCTTGTTTGATGTTTTTGGTTTTCTTGCAGATGCGTTAAAGTTTGGCGTGGAAGAGGCTTGTGATTTACGTGGGCGCGGCGGGTTTGAAAGAATACGCAGCCAAGTTCAAACCGGTGCAATCGAAATTGAAATTTATTACAAGGAAGATGGTAATGCTCGACCGATTACCTATGAAGTCTCAATTAATGTTGATGATTCGGGACGGCCATTTGTAGAAAAAGAACGTCTTCGACAACGCCGTAAAAATCAAAGCCGTGGCTGGCCTTTTTCTTTTTTGATTTTAGAAAATGGTAAGGGTGCCGTTTGGAAAGGCGAAGCCGTTGGTATCGATGAAAACAAAGATAAATCTGACTTTGAAACATGGTATGAATCCCTGCATAAAGAAGAAAGTAAGGAAACAGAAGTTGTTGAACTTTCGGATACCAGAAAATTAGGCATTGCAACTTTAGGTTCTCTTAAACAACATCCAAGGATTTCACTTTTTCGCCAATTTATTGAAGGTTGGTATCTCAGTTACTTCGATCCAAATTCAGCGAGGAGCTTGCCTCTGGCTGGCCCGCAAAAGCACTTAAATATAAAAGGAGACAATATCGGGAACGTTGTGCAGTTTATGGAACGGGAGCATAAAGATCGTTTTAAGAAAGTACTTGATCAAATAGCAAAAAAAATTCCAGGCATAGATAAAATTGATACTGAGAAAACGCCCGATGGACGCTTACTGTTACGCTTCAATGATAAAGGTTTTCAAGACCCGTTTTATGCACAGCAAATGTCAGATGGTACTTTAAAGGTTTTCGCCTATCTGCTTTTGCTTGAAGATCCTGCGCCACCGCCATTTTTATGTATAGAAGAACCCGAAAATGGTTTATACCACAAACTTCTGGAAACTTTGGCCATTGAGTTTCGCACTCATGCTACCGGGCGTAAAGACGGCTCTCAAGTGTTTATCACTACTCACCAGCCCTATTTTGTCGATGCACTCGATCCAACCGAAGTCTGGATATTGGAAAAGGGTTTGGATGGATTCTCAACGATACGTCGCGCCAGCGAAGATGTACTAGTGAAAAATATGGTGGCTGAAGGTTTACCGCTAGGTGGACTGTGGTATAGCGATTATCTTGACGCCCGGTAAATTATGCATTTTGAAATCCTCGTTGAAGACCTATCCGGCAAAACCGCATTAGATTTTTTAGTGCCAAAAATTATCGGCGACCCTCATACATTTACTGTCCGCCCTTATAAAGGGGTCGGCAGAATACCTAAGAATTTAAACGCTGACATTGATGTCAGCAAACGCTTATTACTCAATAATTTGCCGAAATTACTGGCTGGTTATGGAAAGTCTTGGTATGAAGGCTATCCAGCGGTGGTATTTGTGGTCTGCGATCTTGATGACAAATGCCTAAAAAGTTTTAGACAAGAACTTACCGATCTTTTGAACAGCTGTGAGCCTCGCCCGGAAACACGTTTTTGTTTCGCAATCGAAGAGGGAGAAGCGTGGTTGCTCGGAGACATTCCGGCAATAAAAAAAGCTTATCCCAAGGCCAAGAACTCGGTGCTGAGTGCTTATATCAACGATGAAATTTGCGGTTCCTGGGAACGGCTTGCCGATGCAGTTTACAAAGATGGTTCACAAGCGCTTTCAAAGTTGGGTTGGCAGTATATAGGGGCGGAGAAATCGGTTTGGGCTAAGAACATTGCCCCACACATGACGCCGAATGATAATAAATCCCCGAGTTTTAACTATTTTCTTGGAAAACTACAAGAACTGAGCAACTAATCTAACTATGGATATTCAAAATGGTTGCTGGATGATTTAAAGCTTTGCTGATTGGGGGGTTACGATTTTCGAACTCGCAGGCCCAAACAAAATTCCGCCCCACCTCAAAACGCAACTTATAACATATTGATTTAAAACTGGTATTGTATTAAGCATAATTCTTTATTATTATCATCCCTTGACGATAACACCATCAAAACCGCACTGTTTACACACGAAAATCAATCAGTTACCCAGTTAGGTCAATTCAGACCACTCTCAACACCTCAGGATTCGCATCCGGTTTTTATCAGGTGAAAATATAAAATTTCCCCAGCATAATTCCTAGAAAAGAATTATAGTTAATTAGAGTCTGCTCAATTAATACAAGTTATTGATATTTATTGAATAATACGTATTTTATGGGTATAATTGTGCATAAAAAATGAGCCCTAACCCTCAAAAACCGTGCACCGATGATCCGATACTGTAGCTCAAAACAACTGACGATTGCCGAGTTTGATTGACCTTTCGAAACCACCCTGGATAAAAACAACCGCTGGGTCAAGTTAAGCGAATGCATCCCTTGGGATGAACCC
>CAVUMJ010000159.1:0-20957 GCA_963741375.1 uncultured Pseudomonadota bacterium | reverse complement strand
ATATGTACTCTACTCGTTCGGTTGGTATTACTCTTGAGCACTTTGACGTAGCTGCAATGCTCGCCCAGGAGCGAGATGGCCTTGGCCACCCGGCGGTCTTCCATGTGCCCCTCGCAATCCACGAAGAAGAAATACTCCCAGGCCTTGCGCTTGCTGGGCCGGGACTCGATCTTGGTCATGTTGATGCGATAGCGGCGGAAGGCGACCAGCGCGTGGTAGAGCGCGCCCACCCGGTCCACGAGGCTGAACATCAGGCTGGTGCGGTCGTTGCCGGTGGGCGGGCTGCATTGCCGGCCCAGCACCAGAAAGCGCGTGGCGTTGGCGACGTTGTCCTGGATGTCGTAATCCAGCACGGGCACGTCGTATCGTCTCGGCGGCCAGACGCCGGCGATGGCGGCGGCGCCCTTCTCCTTGGCGGCCAACTCGGCCGAGCGGGCGTTGGAGGAGGTTTCGATGATCTCGACGCGCGGCAGGTTGGCTTGCACCCAGGCGCGGCATTGGCCGAGCGCCTGCGGATGGGCATAGAGCCTTCTTGATCTGCGAGCGCGGGCAGTTGGCCAGCAGGCAATGCTGCACCGGCAAAACGATCTGCGCGACGATCTTCAGGTCGCTGTCCACGAACATGTCGAGCGTGTGCGTCACGACGCCTTCGGTCGAGTTCTCGACCGGCACCACGCCGTAGTCCGCGCGGTTCTTGCTGACCTCGGTGAAGACATCGGTGATGGTCTTCTGCGGGGAGTAGCGCAGGCTGGCGCCGAAGCGGCGGATGGCCGCCTGGTGGGTGAAGGTCGCCTCCGGCCCCAGGTAGGCAACGGTCAGGGACTTCTGCAGCGACAGGGCGCTGGACATGACCTCGCGGTAAATCGCCCGCAACGACTCGTTGGTGAGCGGCCCCTGGTTCTTCCGGCAGACCCGCTGCAGCACCGCCCGCTCGCGGTGCGGCGCATAAATCTCCTCGCCGGCCTTGCGCTTCATCATTTGTCAGAAATCACAGACCGAGCAGCCAAGGCCCTTGAAAATGCCTGTCGAATTGCCGGAGTGATGGCTGTAATAGAAGGCGGCATCAACACTAAATCAATCTCTTTGGCGCATCTGGAGCGGGGCTTAGTGTTGGTGCAATGGTATCTCGCCGAAACATTACGCATAAGAGGGGCGGCAATTGTCCCGCAATCGGTATTAGACGCTGAATCACTATCAAAATGGCTGCATAGTCGGAATATAAAGCTGTTTAATACTAAACCAGTGCTAACCCATGGACCTAGTCAGTTACGCAATAAGACCCGACTTTTGGCTGCTATCGGCGAACTGGTTAGCAATGGCTATCTTGCCGCTAATGAGCCCGGAACCGTCATTGATGGCATAAAAACAAGGTACTCTTGGAGTGTGCAGCATGTGGTTTAACCCTAGTGAATTATCATCACAAACAACAAAATCTATTGCTAATTTCGCTAATCTTGCTAATTACACAAGTAACGAGCAGCAGGAAGCCGACAAAATTAGCAGGATTAGCAAAATTAGCAGCGAGTTATCTTCGGCGGACCGTCAAAAACTGCTTGATTACATGGCCGAGATAGATGAGACCGACCCGGAAATGATTCAGGAGTTGCTCGACGAGTGTGCCAAGGACCCCGACAAGCTGTTATGGGCGTTGGGTTGGGCTGATAAAGTCTTGGCTAATCACAAACAGCCGCATATTCGAACTAACATCACTTGCGGCAATTGTCAGCACTTCGAGGCTTTTTATCCTCATGGGCGTGGGCCGGGGACATGTTCTGCGGGCATTACGCCTTACGGAATATGCTGGTGGAGTGAAACCATTCATCATTGCGATGAACGTCTGATTACTGATAAGAACAGAGGCTAAACAGAATGCCTACACCTAAATTCAAGCCGGGACAGTCTGGAAATCCAGCAGGCAGACCGAAGGATAAAACCGCTGCCACAATGTTAAGAAAGTCCATAGCCGAGCATATACCCGACATTATCACGGCATTGATTGCTCAAGCTAAAGCAGGAGATATTCAAGCGGCCAAAGTGCTTATAGACCGTGTCTGTCCAGCACTAAAGCCCCAGGCGCTACCGGTCAATATTCCAATAGGCGGAAACCTACCGGAAACCGGCGGTAATGTCATTGATGCAACTCTCAACGGCAGTATTGCTCCTGATATTGGCTCAATGCTGATTCGTGCGTTAGCAGAGCAAGGCAAATTGATTGAATTGCAGGAATTAACTGAACGCTTGCAACGTATTGAAAAACAATTGGAGTCAAGACCATGAAACCAGTACAAATAAGTAAACTGTATGCAAAACTGACGCCAAATGAACAAGCGGCCTTAGCATTTGAAGCCAGTGTTAATGATGATATTGCAGATATTGAAGCCATTGTTTCAGCAGTAACACGACGTAACTACATAATGCCTGACCGTGAGTATATGAAACGGTCGGATGGGTTGATACTACTGTCCTGGTTTTACCGGGGCGAATATTGGAAGAATCTTGCAATGGGTTTTTCACTTTCCTTAGCTGGAACCCCTAATAAACAAAATGGTAAGTTAGTCGATAAATATGCCGCAAAGTTGGCGGCAATGGAGGTTGCATTAAATCAAGTGTGCAGTCAGCTAAATGTTGATGTTCAGGCTGTAAGGAAAGTGGCTGAGTGTTTGGAAGATTTAGAACCTATCCCGCCTGGAGAAAATCACGCTGAATTGATCAAGCAATATGCAGACCTATTTATTAGTTTATTCTGATGTATAAATAGGTCGATGTGATTTCGTTGCACTATGAGTCTCGGCGGTCTATTATTGACACTAATCCTTTATTCTTGGAACTGAAAAGTCTAATTGTTTAAACCTCCTAAAAATTTCACGGACAAAACGGGCTAATTTTGAGTAGTCGAAAACAAGCAGAAAGTCTTTCTGGATAAGGCAATCAGCAAATTCGTATGGAACTTTAGAGTCTTTTGTTGATTAACGCCATAAGGAGTGACTTTACTAGGACAGGAAGCGCAGATGAAAAAATCAGTTGTTTTAGCACTCAGTTTGATTGCAATTGCGGTGGCCGGATATTTTGGCCTTTTAGCATATAAGCAATCCAATGTAATCGAATCTCCGGCGTTATTGGTGATCACCCCTGCGGAACAAGGCAAGTTACTTCAGCAGGTGATTAATAATCAGATCCAAACCATCCCAAAGTCTAGGGTTTGGGGGAAGACGTCATTTGATGATGTGACATTGGAATTGAACTACAAATCGACAGTCAGACCAACCACACTAATTGTTGGAAGGGATCATCCTAACGGAACAAGGATTCTAGCTATCTTTCCTGGATATGGCGTACCGCTTCCGCTGAGGTTTGCCGATGATTTCAGAGCCTTTAACGAGTATGGAGAAATAAACAAGGGCTTCTATGTGCAGGTAGCGGAGCATGATTTCGACAACGATGGTTTGCCCGAAATCGTTGTGGCTGTTGGAGATGGACTGATTGATCTCACGGTGAATATTGTCAGGTACCATGCGCCCTGGTTGGCTGAGGACGCTGGGCGCGTTGAAAACTGGGAACTGGTTGGCTCATTTACGGGCCAAGAGAAAGCTCTTATCGACGGAGACACAATCTCTCTACCTTATGGGTCACAAGGTCTCTATACAGAATACACTTGGATCAAGAAGAAGTTTGTTCAGACAAATTGAGAATTTTGGGGCGCGAAGCAGAAGTGGCATATTGTATTCATCGATACCTATCTACCAGGACTAGGGAGGGGGTTGCGATTATGGCAAGCGTTCATCTATCCGAGCATGGAGGCGACATTTTGTTGATCGGTTAACACCGGTTTTTTGTGCCAACACTTCGTTATAGCGTATCGATGAATTGCCGAGTCACGCCCGAAATATGTGGTAAATTTGATTGTCAGGATTAAATTTTTTTAGATGATGATTAACTGAGGCCGTAGCACCAGTGTAGCACCAATAAAAAAGGCTTGTAACGAAACCGCTACAAGCCTTTGATTTATATGGAGCTGGTGATGGGACTCGAACCCGCGACCGGCTGATTACAAATCAGCTGCTCTACCAACTGAGCTACACCAGCAAAACCCCGCCATTATACATGATTTTTTGACGAAATCCTAGATTTTGACTGAAGTAATTTAAAGCCTGAAGTGAATGAGCCATTGATACTTAACAAGTCATTAAAAAATAACAAAAATTAACTGGCCTGCTTGATGCGGGCCAAAGCATTTTCCAGGTTGCTCATACTGGTGGCGATAGAGATTCTGATATGGCCGGGGCTGCCAAATGCCGTGCCGGGCACCAGCGCTACGCCGGCTTTTTCGATCAAAAATTCACTATAGGCCAAATCATCTTCAATGCCCAGTCTGTTTAACAGCTTGGTGACATTAGGGAACACGTAAAATGTGCCGTCTGTAGGCAGGCATTCTATGCCGTCTATGCCGTTCAGTTCTGCGACTACAAAGTCATGGCGTTTTTTAAATTCCACCAGCATGGTGTCGATAAAGGCTTGGTCGCCATTCAAGGCTTCTTCTGCGGCAACCTGGGAAATAGACGTTGGGTTGGAAGTGCTTTGTGATTGAATAATGCACATGGCTTCGATTAGTGCGGCCGGGCCTCCGGCATAGCCTATACGCCAGCCTGTCATGGAGTAAGCTTTGGATACGCCGTTCAGCACAATGGTGCGTTCGTAAAAATCAGGGTGAGCGTTGAGAATATTCACAAACTCGCCTTTCCGCCACAGGACATGTTCGTACATGTCGTCAGTGGCAATTAAAACTTCCGGAAAATCTCGCAACACATCGCCAAGCGCCTTTAATTCGGCTAAAGAATAGGCGGCGCCGGTTGGGTTGGAAGGGCTGTTAATCACCAACAGCCGAGTTTTGCCGGTAATGGCTTGTTTAAGTTGTTGCGGGGTGATTTTAAAGTTTTGCGCCTGTCCGGTTTCAATAATGACAGGTACGCCGTCCGCCAGCAGCACCATGTCGGGATAAGATACCCAATATGGAGCCGGAATAATCACTTCATCGCCCGGGTTTAACAAGGCTTGAGCCAGATTATAAAAACTCTGTTTGCCTCCGCAGGAAACCAGAATTTGATTAGGCTGGTAGTCCAGGCCGTTATCTCTTTTAAATTTGCGGATAATGGCTTGCTTGAGGCCTGGCGTGCCGTCTACTGCCGTGTATTTGGTAAAGCCCTTGTTAATGGCGCTAATGGCGGCGGCCTTGATGTGATCAGGGGTGTCAAAATCAGGTTCGCCAGCGCCCAGGCCTATAATGTCGTGTCCGGCTGCTCGCATGGCGGCGGCTCTGGCGGTGATGGCCAGCGTTGGTGATGGTTTAACCGCTTTAACTCGGTTTGACAATTTGATGCTCATGATACCTTGGTCAGAAAATGCTAAAATCTTCTTATTATACGACATAGTGGAAAATCAGCGTAATAGTACTTAAAAAATTAAGGCTGAATTTTTTATTGGAGCGTATAGTCATTTTATCTTACTTTTGTTGCAATTAATTATGAAACCGGATTTTTCTAGGTTTTTCACGCGTTCCGTCTGGCTGAAAACACACCTATATATAGCGCTAAGCTTGGGGTTGCTGTTTAGTCTGATGGGTTTGACGGGCAGTCTAAGCTTGTATCATGATGAGTTGGACGAGTTGTTTAATCCGGAATTGGTGATCGATGCGCCGCATGCGGAAATGTTGTCGCCGGATAAGATTATTGCCTCAGTCAAGGCGGCGCATCCAGACAGGTACGGTGTGTGGATACTGGAAATGCCGCGCACCTCGCATGGGGCTATGATCGCCTGGTATGAAAAACCCCGGGAGACTTTGGACGAGTTTTATGCGCCTTTAATGGTGGCGGTTAATCCGTACACTGCTGAGGTGATCACCAGCAGATTTTGGGGTCAAACCCTGATGACCTGGATTTTAGACCTGCATACCCAGTTGCGGATGGGGGCAGTTGGCCGTAATGCTGTTGCGGTTTTGGGGGTATTTCTGATGATTTCCGTAGTCAGCGGCTTGTGTTTGTGGTGGCCGGGCCGGAGCCGATTGTTGGATGCTTTCAAAATACGTTTTGATCTGGGCTTAATGCGATTTTTGGCGGATAGTCATCGCTTGCTGGGGTTTGGCGCCTCCGTTATTTTATTGGTGCTGGCTTTCACCGGCTTCCACCTGGCTTATCCGCAATTTTTAGAGATTTTAACCGCTTCCCAAGGTATGAGGCATGGCGGCGATGAAGGGCCAACGGTGCATAGTAGCGCCATCCCCAACAACAAGCCGGTTGGGCTGGCAGAGGCGGTTCTGGTGGCGAGAGGCTTGTTTCCAAGTTCTCAGGTCA
The DNA here is from genome assembly GCA_963741375.1 of uncultured Pseudomonadota bacterium. Lineage (GTDB taxonomy): Bacteria > Pseudomonadota > Gammaproteobacteria > Methylococcales > Methylomonadaceae > Methylomonas. The sequence continues at coordinate 14,613 of CAVUMJ010000159.1, read as the reverse complement.
AACGTATTTCCACGCCATGGGGTGACTCGGGAACTTATCGTATTAACCTGCTGCAACGCCATGAGGTCAATCAGCATCATCCGCTGACTACGGTGTGGATAGATCGCTGGAGCGGACAAATTCGGGATGTGCGTAATCCGGCCAAATTCAATAGCGCCCAAACATTTACATCCTGGATGTGGCCTTTGCATACTGCGGAGGTTTTTGGGGCAGGGGGAAAGCTGCTGTGGTTTTTTGCCGGTTTAACGCCTTTGCTGCTTTATATCAGCGGATTGGTTTGCTGGCTGGGGCGTCACGGTATAGTCAGAGACAGGCCTTTAAATACGCAAGACTGGAAACGAAACGGCAAAACGTTTTTGGCAAAGGCGGGCCGGTTTGGCATGCGGCAATATCAAAGATTGTCACCTTATCTTAAGCAGGCATGGATATTCTTGTACGGCAAGGCTCGCCGGCTGTATAATAAGCTGTTGTAATTGCCTTAGAAATTAAAGAGATACCGGCAGCGTTGCCGCCAATATGGCAGCGTCAAATCTGGCGAGCTATGTGTCATGATTAATAAAGTTATTATTAATAAAGCTTGCACAATTGAATTGAACAGTTATAATTCTCTGATAGAATTTATTATTAATTTTAGGCGCGTAGCTCAGTTTGGTTAGAGCACCACCTTGACATGGTGGGGGTCGGTGGTTCGAGTCCACTCGCGCCTACCAAAAGAGAAAAGTAAAGCACCGCATGCCGGTGCTTTTTTTATTGTGGAATGGAACATGCCAGTAATAACATTGCCAGATGGTTCGCAGCGTCAATTTGATCAAGCCATTAGTGTAATAGATGTTGCCAAGTCGATTGGATCGGGTTTGGCAAAAGCTACTTTGGCCGGTAAGTTGGATGGGAAACTGGTTGACGCCAGTACATTGATTGAAGCCGATGTCAGCTTGCAGATTATTACCGCCAAGGATGAAGATGGTGTTGACATCATCAGGCATTCCACAGCGCATTTATTGGCGCAAGCGGTAAAGCAACTGTTTCCCGGCGCCCAAGTCACGATTGGGCCGGTGATCGAAAACGGCTTTTTTTACGACTTTGCCTACGAACGTTCATTTACGCCGGACGACTTGGCGGCAATTGAAAGAAAAATGCTGGAACTGTCGGCCCAGGATATTAGCATCAGCCGTTCGGTTTTATCCAGGGATGAAGCGATCGGCTTTTTTAAAAAGCTTGGTGAAGATTACAAGGCTGAAATCATAGAGTCCATTCCTGCAGATCAGGATTTGTCGCTTTATCAGCAAGGTGATTTTACGGATTTGTGCCGCGGCCCTCATGTGCCGAGCACCGGCAAGCTAAAGGCTTTCAAATTAATGAAAATTGCCGGGGCGTATTGGCGCGGCGATTCTAAAAATGAAATGCTGCAGCGTATTTATGGTACGGCCTGGGGCGATAGCAAGGATCTGGCCGACTATTTGCTCCGCCTGGAAGAGGCTGAAAAGCGCGACCATCGTAAGATAGGCAAGGCTTTGGACTTATTTCACACCCAGGAAGAAGCGCCGGGAATGGTGTTCTGGCATGAAAAGGGCTGGTTTATCTATCAGCAGGTTGAGCAATATATACGCAGTAAGCTCAGAGTTAATGGTTATGCGGAAGTTAAAACCCCGCAAATTGTGGATAGGACATTATGGGAAAAGTCCGGACATTGGGATAAGTTTGGTGAAATGATATTCACCACTCATTCGGAAAACCGTGATTATGCGGTCAAGCCGATGAACTGCCCATGCCATATCCAGATTTATAATCAGGGTATAAAAAGTTACCGTGACCTGCCGGTGCGTCTGGCGGAGTTCGGTTCCTGTCACCGTAACGAGCCTTCCGGCACCTTGCATGGTATTATGCGGGTCAGAAACTTTGTGCAGGATGACGCCCATATTTTCTGTACTGAAGATCAGATTCAGTTGGAAGTGGCAACCTTTATTGACTTGCTGTTTGAGGTTTATAAGGATTTTGGTTTTGAAGACGTCCTGATCAAATTGTCCACGCGCCCGGAAAACCGGGTAGGTGAAGATGCAGTTTGGGATAAAGCGGAAAGCGCTCTGGAACTGGCTTTAAACACCAAAGGTCTGGCTTGGCAGTTGCAACCCGGGGAAGGGGCTTTTTATGGTCCGAAAATTGAGTTTTCTCTGAAGGATTGTCTGGGCAGGGTATGGCAGTGCGGAACGATTCAGGTGGATTTTTCCATGCCCGATCGTTTAGACGCCAGCTATATTGGTGAAGATAGCGCCAGACATGTGCCTGTTATGTTGCACCGGGCGATTTTGGGTTCTCTTGAGCGTTTTATCGGAATTCTGATAGAACAACATGCCGGTTATTTCCCGTTGTGGTTGGCTCCGATTCAAGTGGTTGTCCTGAATATCACTGATCGCCATGCTGAATATGCAGAACAAGTTCGTCTGCAACTTGAAAAACAAGGCTTTAGAGTCAAATTGGACTTGAGAAATGAAAAAATAGGCTTTAAAATCCGCGAGCATTCCATGCAGCGTGTGCCCTATCTTTTGATTATCGGCGACAAGGAATTGGAAAACCACGCTGTTACGCTAAGAAGTCAGCAAGGTGACGATTTAGGCAGTATGCCCGTCACTGAGTTGATTGAACGATTTAATATAGAAATTGCGAACAGAAGAAAATAACCACTTGGAGGATTGAAGTATCAGCTCTAAAAAAGATGCAACGCGTTTAAATACCGAAATTACTGCCAGAAGAGTAAGGGTAATAGGCGCAGAAGGTGAACAAGTAGGTGTTGTTTCAATAAATGAAGCTTTACAACTTGCCTATGATGCAAACATGGATTTGGTCGAGATCTCGCCCAATGCTGATCCACCGGTTTGCAAAGTCATGGATTTTGGCAAATACCAGTTTGAGCAAAATAAGAAACTTCAAGCCGCCAAGAAAAAGCAAAAGCAAATTCAGATCAAGGAAATCAAATTTAGACCTGGCACCGAAGAGGGTGACTATCAGGTTAAATTGCGTAGCTTGATGAAATTTTTAACCGAAGGTGACAAAACCAAAATCACTGTGCGTTTTAAAGGTAGGGAGCTGACTCATAGAGAGTTGGGCATGGACTTATTAAAACGAATAGAAACGGATTTGGAAGAATTAGCGGCCGTTGAGCAATTCCCAAAACTGGAAGGCAGGCAGATGGTGATGGTGATGGGGCCTAAAAAGAAAAAATAGACTCTATCGTTTTTATAACGATGTTACGGCTCAGGATGGAGCCGTCTATCGGCATCTCGACAATGCCAAAAATTCAATGGGGCCAAGCATTTTGCCTCATCGGGTTTAATCTCAAGGATTTTACTTAATAATATTGGAGAAAACAAATGCCTAAATTAAAAAGCCATAGCGGGGCCGGAAAGCGGTTCAAGAAAACCGGTACAGGTGGTTTCAAATGCAAGCAATCGCATAAACGCCATATTCTGACCAAAAAATCCACTAAACGGAAAAGACAGCTGCGTAAAACAGCCATCTTACATCCTTCAGATACGCCATTAGTTGCGCGTATGTTGCCTTATAGTTGATTTTTTGAAGAGAATAGAACATGGCTAGAGTAAAACGTGGTGTTACTGCAAGAGCAAGACACAAGAAAATTTTAAAATTGGCAAAAGGTTATTACGGCGCCCGCAGCAGGGTTTACCGTGTAGCCAAGCAAGCGGTTATCAAAGCCGGTCAATATGCGTACCGTGACCGCAAACAGAAAAAACGTCAATTCCGGGCGCTATGGATAGTCCGTATCAATGCGGCTGCCCGTCAATTCGGTATTTCCTATAGCAGGCTGATTAACGGCCTGAACAAAGCCAATGTCGCTATAGACCGTAAGGTTTTGGCTGATATGGCGGTGCGGGATATTGAATCGTTTGGCGCAATTGCCAAAATTGCCATTGCCAATCAAAGCAAACCGTAATATGTAAGCAGCTAGGCATGCGCAACTCTCCGTTTAGTGCGGAGAGTCTCTGCGGCTTAGCAGCTTATTGTTGAAAATGTGCGGCATATAATTTGGCGTACAGGTTTCAACTGAATTTTAAGGGCGAGTAAGAATTTGTTTACCACAATTCCGGCGCTTCATACCCAATCCATGTAGAAATAACATTCTGATTAAATTTTAAATTGTGTTGAGTATGTTTTTCAGAGAATTTTTATTTACCCAACAAAGTGAGCCAAACTGTGTCGCTTAATATTGAAGACATTGTTTCCCAGGCATTGCAAGCGCTTGCCGATGCAGAAAACTTACAGCAGCTAGATCAGGTAAGAGTTGATTATCTTGGTAAAAAAGGCGTATTTACCGAGCAAATGAAGCAACTTGGCAGCCTTGATCCCGAACAGCGCCGTAGTGTAGGACAAGTCGTTAATCAAGCCAAGAATGCATTTCAGGAGTCGCTGGACTCTCGTAAAATCGTTCTGGAAGCTGCTGCTCTGGAAGCGCGTTTGGCCAATGAACGCATCGATGTCAGCTTGCCTGGAAGAGGCGCGCAGATTTCCGGTTTACACCCGGTGACCATCACCTTAAGACGCATCGCTAAAATTTTTTCCGGAGTCGGTTTTCAGATCGTGGAAGGGCCGGAAATAGAGGACGATTATCACAATTTCGGAGCGCTGAATATACCGGAGCATCATCCGGCGCGCGCCATGCACGACACTTTTTATTTTGATGCGCACACGGTTTTGCGTACTCATACCTCACCGGTTCAAATCCGGGTGATGGAGTCGGAAGCGCCACCTTTAAAAATCATAGCGCCCGGCCGGGTCTATCGTTGCGACTCCGATTTAACCCATACCCCAATGTTCCATCAGGTTGAAGGTTTTCTGGTCGATACCGACGTCAGTTTCGCGGATTTAAAAGGCACGATTTTCGAGTTTTTGCGGTCTTTTTTCGAGAAGCAGGTGCAAGTGCGGTTCCGGCCTTCCTATTTTCCGTTTACCGAGCCTTCCGCAGAGTTTGATGTTTCCTGCGTGATGTGCGATGGTCAGGGTTGCCGGGTTTGCAAACACACCGGTTGGCTGGAAGTCGGCGGTTGCGGCATGATACATCCGGCTGTATTTAACTCTGTGAATATCGATCATCAGAAATTTTCCGGTTTTGCATTCGGTATGGGTGTTGAGCGTTTGGCCATGATGCGTTACGGCATTAATGATTTAAGAATGTTTTTCGAAAACGATCTTAAATTTTTGCAACAGTTCAGATAATGGTGGAAAAACATGCAATTAACTGAAGCTTGGTTAAAAGAATTTGTTCAACCGCCTATTGCTATTGATGCCCTGGCCGCGCAATTGACTATGGCAGGCCTGGAAGTGGATGCCGTACAACCGGTTGCCGGGCAATTCAACGGTGTGGTGGTTGGTGAAGTGTTATCCACCATTCAGCATCCGAACGCGGACAAACTAAAAGTCTGTCAGGTTAACGTCGGCCGGACTGAGCCGCTGCAAATTGTTTGCGGAGCTAGTAATGTCAGGCCGGGATTAAAAATTCCTGCAGCTTTGGTAGGCGCGGTATTACCAGGCGACTTTAATATCAAAGACTCCAAATTACGTGGAGAAATGTCTTACGGCATGCTGTGTTCAGAAAAAGAATTAGGTCTTGCCGAACAATCTTCGGGATTAATGGAATTACCGGCTGATGCGCCGGTCGGTGTGGATATTCGCGACTATCTGGTTCTCAATGATCACGTTATCGAATTAGGCTTAACGCCAAACCGGGCGGACTGCCTCAGTATAGAAGGCGTGGCCAGGGAAGTGGCTGTGCTGAATCAGCTGCCTTATACCCCGGTCAAGGTTCCGGCTATCAGCATAGATCATCAGGACATATTGGAAATTCATATCGAAAATCCGCAAGCTTGTCCGGTTTACCTGGGCAGATTGATTAAAAATGTCAATCAGCAGGCCAGCACGCCGCTTTGGATGCAAGAGCGCCTGCGCCGTTGCGGCATCAGAAGCTTAGGTCCAATTGTAGACGTAACCAATTATGTGTTGCTGGAATTGGGGCAGCCTCTGCATGCATTTGATGCCGATAAACTGCAGGCGCCGATCGTGGTCAGAAACGGCCGTAGCGGAGAAGCCTTAAAATTACTGAATGACCAAGTCATAGAGTTGGATGGCGAGTCCCTGGTGATTGCCGACCAGCGCCAGGCTTTAGCTCTGGCTGGGGTCATGGGTGGAGATGACAGCGCCGTTTCGTCTGCAACCCAAAACATTTTTCTGGAATGCGCGTTTTTTTCGCCTGCCGGCATTGCCGGAAAGGCCAGAAAATTTGGACTGCATACCGACTCTTCCCACCGCTTTGAAAGAGGCGTGGATTTCACCTTGCAACACAGGGCCATAGAAAGGGCAACGCAATTAATTATCGAGATTGCCGGCGGCAGCGCCGGGCCGGTCAATCAGGCCGTCTACGCCGATTATTTACCAGTTAGATCAGCCGTGCCGCTGCGTCAACAGCGCATAGAAAAAATGCTGTGTATTTCCCCGGATAATCAGCAAATTACCGGTTTGTTCCAGGGGCTTGGCATGCAGGTGTCGGCAAACGCCACTGGTTGGGAAATTACCCCGCCCGGATTTCGTTTTGATATCGCCATAGAAGAAGATTTGCTGGAGGAAATCGCCCGCATTTACGGCTACAACAATTTACCCAGCAGCAGTTTATTAATGCGGTCTGAACTGCCAAAAGCCTCAGAGGCGGTTTTGCCTTTGGAAAGACTTCAGGATGCGCTGGTTGACAGAGGCTACCAGGAAGCCATCACCTACAGTTTTGTGGATGAAGCCATGTTGCGCATCCTGGCGCCCAATGATGAATTTATTCCAATTCAAAATCCAATCTCATCCGAGCTGTCGATTATGCGCACTACCTTATGGTGCGGTTTGCTCAATGCGGCAATTTACAATATCAATCGCCAGCAAACCAGAGTACGCTTGTTTGAAAGCGGCTTGCGCTTTTTCAAAAACGCCGCCGGAATCCAGCAGCATAAAACCATAGCCGGCCTGGCGTTAGGTTCGCTTTATCCGGAGCAATGGGCGGAAAAATCCGGAAATGCGGATTTTTTTGACATTAAAGCCGATGTTGAAGCATTATTTGCCTTAACCGGTAATCAAGCGGTTTTTACTGCGGCTCAACATTCCGCCCTGCATCCGGGTCAAACCGCCAATATTTCCAATGCCAAAGGTGAAGCGGTTGGTTTGTTAGGCATGTTGCACCCAAGCCTGGAAAAGCAGTTTGGATTTGATAGCCCGGTATTTTTGTTTGAAATTAATCAAGGGGCGTTGCTGGAGCGATCCATACCAAAGTTTACGCCTTTATCCAGATTTCCTTCGGTTCGTCGCGATATGGCAATCATTGTTGCTGATTCATTGCCGGCTAGCGAGATAATCGATTGTATTAATGCCTGTAACCAGCCTGTGATACGTGAGGTGCAAATTTTTGACATCTATCGTGGGCAGGGGGTTGCAGAGGGGTATAAGAGCGTTGCGTTAAGTTTAATTTTACAAGATTTTTCACAAACTCTTACCGAGTCCGAAATTGATGCTATATTTCATATAGCATTGAATTATTTAGTCGCAAATTTAAATGCAAAATTGAGGGAGTGATTGTGGCATTAACTAAAGCTGATATTGCAGAAAAATTGTTTGAAGACCTTGGCTTGAACAAACGTGAAGCTAAAGAAATTGTAGAATTATTTTTTGAAGAAATTAAAAATTCGTTAGAAGTTGGCGAGCAAGTCAAAATTTCCGGTTTCGGCAAATTTGAATTGCGCGATAAAAGTGGCCGTCCTGGTAGAAATCCAAAAACCGGGGAGGAAATCCCAATCACTCCGCGTCGTGTAGTGACTTTTAGAACAGGTCAAAAATTAAAGGCTAGAGTAGAATCTTATGCTGGAACCCAGTAATAATAACGAACTGCCGGTAATACCGGCAAAAAGATACTTTACAATTGGCGAAGTAAGCGAATTATGCGGAGTAAAGCCGCATGTATTACGCTATTGGGAACAGGAGTTTACAGAACTCAGCCCGGTAAAAAGACGCGGCAACCGCCGTTATTATCAACGTCATGACGTGCTGTTAATCAGACAGATCAGAACCTTGTTGTATGAGCAAGGTTACACCATTGGCGGCGCCAGAGCGCATTTGGTCAGCGATAACGCCAAGGAGGACTCCTTGCGCACCAAACAGCTTATCCATCAAATGATAGGCGAACTGGAAGACATACTGGAACTTTTGAAGTAGTTCTTAAGGGAGTCTTTAAAAAATTATCCGTTCGTGCCGAGTTTGCCGTAGCATCAATGGATAATTTTTAGAGTCTCCCATAATAAATACTATGGTATTATTACCGGCTGGCTTTTCAGGATGAAATACAGGCCACGCTTTATAATACAAAACTTCGGGGCGTAGCGCAGTCTGGTAGCGCACTATACTGGGGGTGTAGGGGTCGTGGGTTCAAATCCCGCCGTCCCGACCAAGTTTATGTTTTATATCGTACGATAAAGTCCAAAAACCCGCAAGCTGTCTGGCTTGGCGGGTTTTTTATTGTCCAGCGATGTACAGTAAAATGTAATAAGATTGGACAAAAAATGTAATAACTATTGTAATAAGTCCTGAAATTCATAGTTATTACTTCTGGAGTTATTACGCTATGGCTAAGAACCTTTTGAATGACACGGCTTTGAGGGCGATTAAACCCACTGACAAAGATCAGCTTATTAGTGATGGCAGCGGCCTGTTTCTGCTCATCAAGCCAGACGGCAAAAAATGGTGGCGCTTTGTCTATACCTTCGAAGGAAAACGAAAAGCCTTATCGCTTGGGGTCTATCCCCAAACAACATTGTCAGCCGCAAGGAAGCAGGCTGAGGCTAACAGGGAAAGCCTAGCCAATGGCATAAACCCAAGTGACCTACGAAAAGAAAGCAAAATTGTAAAAGCCAAACAGGTTGAAGCCGAACAACGAATTGCCGACGGGCTTTCGCCTATCGGTAGCTTCCAATGCGTAGCGGAAGAATGGTACAGCAAAAAAATGCTGATCAGGTCGGAAAGCCACCAAAAGCGGACAATGAGTTTATTGAAACGCGATTTATATCCATGGATAGGCAGTCGGCCGATAGCTGAAATCAAAGCGCCGGAACTATTGAAAGTTTTGCAGCGTATTGAAAGCAGAAACGCTATTGAAACAGCGCACAGAGCCTTACAAACCAGCGGGCAGGTATTTCGTTATGCCGAGGCAAACGGCTACATTGAACGCGATATTACACAAGCCTTGAAGGGCGCGTTAACATCGGTCGATGGGGGAAATTTTGCATCTATGACCGATCCACAACAAGTTAAACCGTTATTAAAAGCAATTGATGAGTATAGCGGCTCTTTTATTGTTAAATGTGCGTTAAGACTTGCGCCTTTGGTTTTTGTGCGACCTGGTGAACTGCGTCAAGCAGAGTGGAATCATATTGATTTCGATGCTAAAGAATGGCGCTATCAGGTAACAAAAACAAAAACCGATCATATTGTACCTCTTAGCAGGCAAGCGTCCTCCAACTTGAGCAGCAGAGAGCGGGCGGCCATGTCCTTGATTTGGCCGACCTGGTTGCGCCAGTTCCAAACTTGGCATAGCTCGCACGAGAGCCGATACCAGCTGCCAAATCGGGACGGGCGGCCAGCAAGCCCCGCACCTGCTCCAACTCGGCCGGGCCAATAGACCGGCCTTGCATGACCAGACTCTTTTCCATGCCCCGATCCTGCAAGGGGCCGAGCACCGTCCAGCCCAGCCCAAAACGAAACTATTTTTTGTCCATTTTCCCCTTGACTCCAAGCCCCCACCCCCATCATACTGCCTGCCAGTTAAACGAAAAGACCTGAACAGTTACGCCGTTTCCGACGGCTGTGGTGATGATGCCATTAGTGTCCACTTTGCGGATGCGGTTATTGCCTTCGTCAGCGATATACAGATTTCCGGAGGCATCCAAGGCCGTGCCTTAGGTAAAGTTTAGGGAAACATGGTGGCCGCGCCGCCGTCACCGCCGGAACCCCCGCCCGCCACCGTGGTAATGGTGTCGTAAATGTTCGCCTCGCGAATGCGCTGGTTGTTTCTGTCTGCGATAAAAACATTGCCAACGGCATCCAACGCCACGCCATAGGGACTATTCAGTTCCGCGTTGGTAGCCGGCCCGCCGTCCCCGGAATAGCCGAAAACGCCGATACCCGCCACAGTTGATGATTTGTTCCGATTGGCGCCAATGAACTGCAATTTGTAGGTTAAGGGGCCGGTGCCGGAGACCGCCACAGTGAATGTGACATTGGTTCCCGCCAGGTTCGTCTGGCTGGTGGGTTGGCGGTATGGCGGGGGGCGTCTGCCGGGGAGGTTCAGGGCGCACCAGATAATGACGCTCGCGGCTAAACAGAAGCTTTTCAGCACTGAGGTTCGCTTTTCATTGCAATTGGTTCTCCTGCCTGAATACAAGCCGGTATCTTATCCCGGTGCAAACCTGAGGCTTAATGATTAGTCTCATTAATTGGACTACAGGTCAAGCTTTTTTCGGAAATAGTTTCATGTTTAGTGAATATGACGAGGGGTGCCGGCAAATCCTGCAAGGAGTTTTGGCGATCTTGCCGCATTGAAAGGCCTCCTGCCCCACCTGGCAGCCAGGAAAGCGGCGCTGGCGCGCGCGCGCTCAAGACCTGTCTGCATCGCTCGCGCAGTGTGAAGCGCGAAGCGTCGTGGAGTGCGGGAAACCCGGTCCCGGTTGCCGAAAGCGGCGGCAAGCCGCCGCGCTCGTGCGCTTGAGAAGGAGCGTGTATGGGAGGGTGGAAGTCCCTCTGTGGCGGTGCTTCCCGCCACGAGTTGAAAGTAACTGCGTCCTGGCGACAGGGCGTGGAGAGCAACTGGAAACGAAAGGACAGTCCGTAGAACTGACGGGCCACATCGCCCGCGACACAAACTCGATACGGCCTTATGCGACTGACGAGACTGCGAGCAACGTGCGAAGTCCGAAGAACCGCCGACAGCCCTGCAAGGCGAATCGGAGGTCAAGCCCGCCCGGAGCAAGGAGCATTGCCGGGAGACGGGGGCGCATGGGGTGGTTGGAGACGGAATGTCTGGAAATGCACACTCGGTAATCAAGGAGACCTGTCCGGGTGCTGGAAGGAGCCGGGCAGGAGTGAGAGCTCCGTAGTAGCTGCGAAGCGGGTAATGACCGTGGAGCCAAGGGGGACAGGAAGGTGGAAGCGTGAAAGAAACACAATCGCAAATCAAACTGCCGGGAGTGCCAAAGGCTAAACAAGGCAGAGAAGTCCCCCAGAGATGGGACTGGACGGAAGCAAGCGTGTGGACAGAGCGCATGTTGGAAACCCTCGAAAGAGGAATCAAAGGAGGCAAATGGTTCAGCCTGATAAATAAAGTAGGGAGACTGGAAAACCTGCAAAGCGCCTTGAAAAGGGTCGTACAAAACAAGGGCGCAGCCGGAGTGGACGGCCAGAAGGCAGAGCAGTATCTGCTGGAAAGCACCCAACGGCTGGAACAAGTGCAGGCCATGCTCAAGACAGGGCCTGCACTTGTTCCAGCCGTTGGGGGCTTTCTAGCAGATATTGCTCTGCCTTCTGGCCGTCCACTCCGGCTGCGCCCTTGTTTTTACGACCCTTTTCAAGGCGCTTTGCAGGTTTTCCCGTCTCCCTACTTTATCTATCAGGCTGAACCATTTGCCTCCTTTGATTCCTCTTTCGAGGGTTTCCAACATGCGCTCTGTCCACACGCTTGCTTCCGTCCAGTCCCATCTCCGGGGGACTTCTCTGCCTTGTTTAGCCTTTGGCACTCCCGGCAGTTGATTTGCGATTGTGTTTCTTTCACGCTTCCACCTTCCTGTCCCCCTTGGCTCCACGGTCATTACCCGCTTCGCAGCTACTACGGGGACTCTGACTCCTGCCCGGCTCCTTCCAGCACCCGGACAGGTCTCCTTGATTACCGAGTGTGCATTTCCAGACATTCCGTCTCCAACCACCCCATGCGCCCCCGTCTCCCGGCAATGCTCCTTGCTCCGGGCGGGTTGACCTCCGATTCGCCTTGCAGGGCTGTCGGCGGTTCTTCGGACTCCGCACGTTGCTCGCAGTCTCGTCAGTCGCATAAGGCCGTATCGAGTTTGTGTCGCGGGCGATGAGGCCCGTCAGTTCTACGGACTGTCCTTTCGTTTCCAGTTGCTCTCCACGCCCTGTCGCCAGGACGCAGTTACTTTCAACTCGTGGCGGGAAGCACCGCCACAGAGGGACTTCCACCCTCCCTACACGCTCCTTCTCAAGCGCACGAGCGCGGCGGCTTGCCGCCGCTTTCGGCAACCGGGACCGGGTTTCCCGCACTCCACGACGCTTCGCGTTTCACACTGCGCGAGCGATGCACCGACAGGTCTTGGAGCGCGGCGCGCCAGCGCCGCTTTCCTGGCTGCCAGGTGGGGCAGGAGGCCTTTCAATGCGGCAAGATCGCCAAAACTCCTTGCAGGATTTGCCGGCACCCCTCGTCATATTCACTAAACATGAAACTATTTCCGAAAAAAGCTTGACCTGTAGTCCAATTAATGAGACTAATCATTAAGCCTCAGGTTTGCACCGGGATAAGATACCGGCTTGTATTCAGGGCAGGAGAACCAATTGCAATGAAAGCGAAAACTTCAGTGCTGAAAAGCTTCTGTTTAGCCGCGAGCGTCATTATCTGGTGCGCCCTGAACCTCCCCGCGCAGACGCCCCCCGCCATCAGCCGCCAACCCACCAGCCAGACGAACCTGGCGGGAACCAATGTCACATTCACTGTGGCGGTCTCCGGCACCGGCCCCTTCACCTACCAATGGCAGTTCAATGGCGCCAATCTGCCAAACAACATCGTCACAAATGTGGCGGGTATCGGCGTTTTCGGCTATTCCGGGGACGGCGGGCCGGCTACCAACGCGGAACTGAATAGTCCCTATGGCGTGGCGTTGGATGCCGTTGGCAACATCTTTATCGCAGACAGAAACAACCAGCGCATTCGCGAGCGAACATTTACGGCACCATTACCACGGTGGCGGGCGGGGGTTCCGGCGGTGACGGCGGCGCGGCCACCATGTTTCCCTAAACTTTACCTAAGGCACGGCCTTGGATGCCCCGGAAATCTGTATATCGCTGACGAAGGCAATAACCGCATCCGCAAAGTGGACACTAATGGCATCATCACCACAGCCGTCGGAAACGGCGTAACTGTTCAGGTCTTTTCGTTTAACTGGCAGGCAGTATGATGGGGTGGGGGCTTGGAGTCAAGGGAAAAATGGACAAAAATTAGTTTCGTTTTGGGCTGGATTCTACGCGCGGGCCCTTCAGGATCGGGGCATGGAAAAGAGTCTGGTCATGCAAGGCCGGTCCATTGGCCCGGCCGAGTTGGAGCAGGTGCGGGGCTTGCTGGCCGCCCGTCCCGATTGGAGCCGGTATCGGCTCTCGTGCGAGCTATGCCAAGTTTGGAACTGGCGCAACCAGGTCGGCCAAATCAAGGACATGGCCGCCCGCTCTCTGCTGCTCAAGTTGGAGGACGCTTGCCTGCTAAGAGGTACAATATGATCCATTTTGTTTTTTCCTGATAGCGCCATTTCTTTATTTTTATGATTCGATCTACGCAGTTCACCAGGTCGCACAAAAACCAAAGGCGCGAGTCTTAACGCACATTTAACAATAAAAGAGCCGCTATACTCATGAATTGCTTTTAATAACGGTTTAACTTGTTGTGGATCGGTCATAAATATAAAATTTCCCCCATCGACCGATGCTAACGCGCCCTTCAAGGCTTGTGTAATATCGCGTTCAATGTAGCCGTTTGCCTCGGCATAACGAAATACCTGCCCGCTGGTTTCGTTTTGCTGCGAGCTCTGTTTCAATAGCGTTTCTCTTTCGATACGCTGCAAAACTTTCAATAGTTCCCGGCGCTTTGATTTCAGCTATCAGCAAGCTGCCTATCCATGGATATAAATCGCGTTCCAAATAAACTCATTGTCCGCTTTTCGTGGCTTCCTTTCAGCATTTTTTGCCTCTGCGGTTCTTCCGCTGGCGCATGCGAAGCTGTGGATATTTTATCCATCAGGCAATTTCGTTGTTCGGCTTCAACCTGTTTGGCTTTTACAATTTTGCTTTCTCCTCGTAGGTCACTTGGGTTTATGCCATTGGCTAGGCTTTCCCTGTTAGCCTCAGCCTGCTTCCTTGCGGTTGGCACAGTTGTTTGGGGATAGACCCCAAGCGATAAGGCTTTTCGTTTTCCTTCGAAGGTATAAAACAAAGCGCCACCATTTTTTGCCGTCTGCACTTAATAAGCAGAACAGGCATCTGCCGTCACTAATAAGCTGATCTTTGTCAGTGGGTTTAATCGCCCTCAAATCCATGTCAATATAAAGGTTCTTAGCCATAGCGTAATAACTCCAGAAGTAATAACTATGAATTTCAGGACTTATTACAATAGTTATTACATTTTTTGTATTCAATCTTATTACATTTTACTGTACATCGCTGGACAATAAAAGAACCACCAAGCCAGACAGCTTGCAGGGTTTTGGACTTTCTATAGTACGATATAAAACATAAACTTGGTCATTTTGGGACGGC
>CAVUMJ010000158.1:0-5573 GCA_963741375.1 uncultured Pseudomonadota bacterium | reverse complement strand
AATTTTTTCCAACTTTATTACAGTTTGAAGGTGGTTATGTCCATGATCCAAATGATCCCGGTGGCGCAACAAATAAAGGTATCACTTTACAAACTTTCCAAAAATATGCCGTTAGTTTATTAAATGTTCAGCCAACATTAGAAAATCTGGAAAATCTTTCAGACGATCAAGCTTCACTAATATATAAGCCAATATATTGGGACGCAATAAAAGGTGATGATATTACTTATCAAAATTTAGCCGACATTGTTTTTGACTTTTATGTTAATGCCGGAATCCACGCAGGCAATTTGTTACAACAAATACTGAATAATTTGGGTGAAACCCTGACTGTAGACGGTCAAATAGGCGCGGCAACGCTTGCTGCACTGGGAAAATATGATCAAGTTACGGTTTACCAAAATTATAAGCAAGGCCGGATTAATTATTATCAAAATTTAGTTAATCAAAATCCTGTTTTGCAAAAATATCTTAATGGTTGGCTCAATCGTGTTAATAGTTTTCCCAATCAATAAGTTGCAAATTGATGGAAGAGTATAGTGGACCCCGAAATCCGGACAGTAGTTTAAGCTATGCTCTGTCCTAAATTAGAGGTCGAAAATGAGTGAAAGGAAACGTAAGATATTTACAGGGGCGCAAAAAGCCAAGGTTGCCTTAGAAGCGGTCAAAGGAACAAAGACCATCAATGAAATAGCTCAAGAACACGGCGTTCACCCCAATCAGGTGAGTCAATGGAAAAAAGAGCTGTTAGAGAATGCAGGCAGCCTTTTTGAAGGCAAGCGAGGGCCGAAACCGATCAATCCAGAAAGCGATTCCGAGCGGTTATACGCCAAAATCGGGCAATTGAACATGGAACTGGATTGGCTTAAAAAAAAGTCTGGGATCAGCCTGTAGATGAACGCCAGAGTTGGATAGAGCCTAATGAGTCGATCACGCTATCAAGGCAATGCAAGCTTCTCAAGGTCACGCGTTCGGTGGTTTATGAGCAGAAAAAGCGGTTGCGGAAAGAAGTTGATGAGAGTGAGCTCTTATTATTGCGATTGCTGGATGAAGAGTACACGCGACACCCGTTTTATGGAACACGGCGGATGAAGAAATACTTGGCGGAATGTGGACACACGGTCAATCGCAAGCGAGTTCAGCGGTTAATGCAGCAGTTAGGACTGGTTGGCATGTCTCCCGGCCCTAACACCAGCAAGCCGCATCCTCAGCACAAGATTTATCCGTACCTGCTACGAGGTGTTGATATTATTCTTCCCAATCAGGTGTGGAGCACCGATATCACCTATATTCGACTACCACGCGGATTTGTTTATCTGGTGGCGATTATCGACTGGTATAGTCGCAAGGTACTGTCATGGCGGCTGTCGAATACAATGGATGCAGGGTTTTGCGTGGATTGCCTGGAAGAGGCTATCAAGACCTATGGTGCGCCGGCGGTCTTCAATTCCGACCAGGGATCGCAATTTACCAGCGATGCCTTTACCGGCGTGTTGATCACGAACGGCATTACGATCAGCATGGATGGGCGAGGTCGGGCGCTGGATAATATTTTTGTCGAGCGGCTGTGGCGAACGGTGAAATACGAAGAAGTCTATTTAAAGCAGCACAGCACTATACAGGACTTGCTGTTGGGATTGACGCAGTACTTCAGGTTCTACAATCAGGAACGATGGCATCAATCGCTGAACTACAAAACGCCAGATGAGGTGTATACAACAGCTATTGGCGGCGGCGCTATGATTGTGGATAAATTTAATGAAAAGGCGGATGCATCAATATCCGCAAAGAAGGATTGGGACAGCGCCATTCAGCTGGAGTATGAACAGGGCTCTATCTTAAATTAAGTAAAAATTTGTCTGGACAATGGGGTCCACTTTAGAGTTTAAAAGCGGTGAAAAGTTTCAGATTGTGATTTCAGTATAAACTAAATGGATATTTAAATTCTCAAAAGGATTGAAAAATGCTTAAAAAGCACTTGTATCACGTTATCGTCATTCTATGTTGCTTCTTTGCCGTTCCCGGAAGTGGCTACGCTGATGAAAATGAATCGAGTGAGCCGCCAATCTCCATGAATGAAGAAGTATTGAAAATACCGGCAGACTCTGAAAATCCGGCCATGTTGACTGTTACCTTGTTAAGACCTAACGGGAGCGGGCCTTTTCCATTAGCGGTCATGAATCACGGTTCTTCTACAAATCGGGAAAAAAATCAAAATCACCGTTACTACCGCACTTATTCCGCCTATTACTTTTTATCGCGCGGTTATGCGGTGGTATTGCCGATGATGCGCGGATATGGCGGTTCGGAAGGCAAACAAAACTTGAATGGCTGCAATCAGGAAGAGGTGGGCAATCGTAATGCCAAAGATATTGCCGCCGTGATTTCTTATATGTCCGCTCAATCCGATATCGATAGCAGCCGTATCGTGATGGCCGGACAAAGTTTTGGAGGGTTTAATACCTTAGCCTATGGGGCTGGCGGCGATGTAAAAGTGAAAGGCTTGATTAACTTTGCCGGTGGCGGGATTATTTCAAACTGCAGTTCGACGCTAACCGCCTTGGAGAAAGCGGCAGGGCATTATGGAGCAAAAACCACGATTCCATCACTGTGGTTTTATGGCGACAATGATTCAAAATTTCCTCCTGAAATATCGCGCGCCATGTATAACAGTTATACCGCAGCAGGAGGGCAGGCGGAGTTAGTCGCATATGGCCGTTTTATGGAAGACTCCCATGAAATGCTGGGGTTTCCGGAAGGTTTCAAGATTTGGATGCCGAAAGTCGATGCGTTTTTGAGTAAGCTGGGCTTGCCGTCCGGCAATGTTAATCCTGCATACTTGCCGATGGATTTTCCTGCGCCGACAAATTTTGCCAAAATTGATGATGTTGACGCTGTACCCTATTTGAACGACCAGGGCCGAAAGACTTATAAACAATTTTTAGAAAAGAAAATGCCAAGAGTGTTTGTGGTGACCAATAGAGGCGGAAACATTTCTTTTAACGGTGGGTTCGATCCGTTAGGCCGCGCCATGGCAGCTTGTAAAAAACATAATATGCCCTGTGAAGTTTATGCGGTGGATGATTATGTGGTTTGGACTCCGCCAAATACTCAAGCGCTGGCGCAGTTTCCGCCATCAAATTTTGCCGAATTGGACGATATTGATGCCGTGCCGTATCTTAACGACAAGGGCAAGGATAATTATCAAAAATACCTGTCTGCTCCCAAGCCCAAAGTTTTTGTGATTTCAGCCAAAGGTTCAGCCGGCTCTTTCGTCGGCGGTCCTGATCCGTTAGGCCGGGCTATGGGCTCCTGTCAAAAGCAAAATCTGAAATGCGAAGTTTACGCCGTAGATGATCAGGTGGTTTGGAAGCCATCTTCTAATTCATCATTGCAGTAGCGGGTGAAAAGCTGGAAGGACAAATTCCAAGTGGAAAAATCGTCTATTAACGCAACCATTGGCTTTGGAATTGGTTGGTGACCGATTTATCTGGCTATTTCAAATTGTCTAACGGTCAAGAGAATTCCGTCGGCTGATTTACTGAGCAAACTCTATTTAGCCGAAGCCGTCATTCCGGCAATTCCTGCCGGAATGACGGCCGTAAAGGTAGAGACCGCGAAGTACATGGAATATCGAAGCTCGCCATCTTTGGCGCTGGATACCCGCTTCGCGGTATGACACACTAGCTAAGAGACATTGCTAATCAGGATAGTTATTGAAATTCACCGGCCCCTGGGGCACGGACGCATAATAAATATGTTAATTCACCAGATCCTATTTTTGGATTTACTTCAGACCATCCGCCACCATTTGGTGTGAACAAAGCAAGATTAATTGTGTAACTATTGTTATCTAAGGCATGAGTGGTAGTTGGGATATCTACACCGTTATCAGCCCCTGTTGAATTGATGACTTGGATTGAGGGAGTTATGCCAGCGAGATTGGGTAAAAACGTATTACCATTATTATCGACACCAAACAAGGTGTAAACTTCCGGTGCGGTAGGAAGTCGCCATCCGTAATATCCACCGATTGCGAAACCAGCACAGTTAGTGCTTGCCTCTACCGTAGTTAAGCTTAAAGCCGTTCCATTAGAGTTTCGATCCACACCATTCGGTATCTGCCAAACAAGGCCGGTATTGCGATCTAAATAAACATTCGCTCCACCTCCTTGAAAATTGGATAATTTGAGGAATTGAGTAGTTGGGGGTAGCCTTTGATCCCATGAAGGCGATACGTAATAGGGGTCGTGCTGGTCGCGGGTCTGTTGGGAGTATGAGGGTAAGGTTGTCATTAGCAGGGAAAGTCCGAGCGTCAAACTAAATAATTCTGATTTCATTAATAATTCCTGTTATTTTAAGGGTAAAAAAACGGCTCCTGATTATGTACAATTATCAGTAATTTCAACAAACTTTTGAGCATTCACTGCGTCAGCGCAAAGTGGATAAATCTGGGCAACCAATGTCCAACAAGATTTACAAAAAAACCGCATTTGTTTTTCTAGTAAACCTGTTCAAGTATCTCTTACCTAACGCTAAGATATCTATTCGTACCAATACTTAGTCAATCCTGAAAAACTATCTATCCTATTGTAATAGAAAGATAACCAACCAAAAAATCCACATCATTTCGACCGAAAATGTTAAAATATAACCCTATTTTCCAGTCGAAATGGTGAAAAATGTTAATTCCGTCCAGCCGGTCATCAGACTAATTTATTTGGTACTGATCTATCTTGATCTTTGACTGGTCGAAAGGCGCTAATGAAGGGCAGAAATACGAGCGGATATTCGAAGCCTTTGCGTACATGAAGCATTCCATGGGAAAACAAATAAAAATCATACTATTAAGGTAAATAGGGGATGTACCATGTTTTTAAGTTGAAATTGCCCAGGAGTTTGGGGTTTACCCCACACAAATAGGGTTATGGAAGAAAGAGTTGCAAGATTGTTTACCGGCAAGCGTGCAGCTAAACCGGTAGATGAAGCCTCAAGTACGGAACGGCTTTGTTCGGAGATTGGTCGGCTGAAAATGGAGTTGGATTGGCTTAAAAAAGTCCGGGATTAGACAGTAAAGGATAAAAAACAATGGATTAGCCGTGAAGATGCGTTGCCGCTCACCCGGCAAGGTGATCAGGCTGGCGTAGCTCGGTCAACCGTCTATGCGCCGCCTATCTGCGCACCATCGGCTTGTGCCGTCCGGTGCGCAGAGTCGTCAATAACCCGGCAAGTCGAAGAGCTGGTTTATTGAATAAAGTCAGTGCGCCGCTATGCCTTGTGCAAAAATAGACAGATTCCCATTGATAGTGCCTAAATTGGTCAAACTACCGTCGTCTTTGATTTGGAACATGTCGATCATTCCACTACTAGGGTCCAAGGCGTAAAGAAAACGTCCATCACCGGCGACCGCCAAGTCGAGAGGGGTAGTACCGGCGCCGGCGACTCCATTAAGCAGGCTGACCTGCCCGCTCTGACCTATAAGTTGGTACGCGGAAATCGTCCCGCTGCCGGGATTGGCGGTAAAGACATCGCCACGATTATTTCGAGCGATCCAGCATGCAGCTAACTGGCCG
>CAVUMJ010000157.1:0-8103 GCA_963741375.1 uncultured Pseudomonadota bacterium | reverse complement strand
CACGAGAGTTAGCCAGCTTCTGGCTAGTTACCAACAACGATATCCTGACGAGATCAACGGCAGCGTCTTTGCCTTGGCGCGCATCGATACTTGGGCGTTTCCAATGGCGTACCGCCATCCTTGCGTCACGATTGCGCCGCTTCCGGCAACCGCGACTGCGACGGCATTTACTGCTTCTGGACCGCTCGCGGCCGGCCAGACCGTGTCGGTGGGCGAGACTATCTCCATCCAGTATCAGATCGAGCCGCCGGGAGTCGCAGGCGGCGCGTCGCCTGCGATCAACGCGCCCGGTGGTTCGGTTACTCGGACAGCCAGGCCTGACGTGTTGCTTTTCCGTCCGTCAGCGCCGGGAAACACCACCGTCGAGTTGACTTGGGGAAGCACGACAGTGGCCGTCCCCATCATGGTGACACAATGAGCGGTCCTTCGACGATAGGTGCATGGGAGCAGCATAAGGACCTTGAAACAGCATTGTCGATCGTTGGAGCGCATGCGGTTGTTTTGCATACCGGAAATGTCTTATACTGGTGTTTCGATTCACGTGCTGTCGGGTTGCTAGGCAAAGACAAAGATACGTTTGTTGAGCTTTTCAACAATCCCGAGCTGGGATCTTATCAAATCTGGGATCCGATTTCGCGGCAGGCTAAGCAGGTCCAGCAGATTGGGCGCAATTCTTTCTGCGCCGGTCAATGCGCGCTCGCCGACGGTACGATCCTCGTGGCGGGAGGACAGGATGGCGCCGGAGCGATTGAACTCGCCAGCCCGTTCCCCACTATACCTGGTTGGTTCAGCGCCGTGTTTGGAACCGACAATGGGGCCCTCTGGGACTTGCATACTTACGATCCGGTCGCCGACGCTTGGACACAATGGCCATCTTTGCAAGGGGGCCGATACTATCCCACCTGCCTCATTCTTCCGGACGGTACCGGATTTATTGCCGGCGGCCTCTCCAATTTGCAGCAATGGGTGTTCTCCGGCGGAAGCTGGGCGGAGAACGATCAGTTTGAGACTGTGCCCCCGGGGGAGTTGTTTGCGGGCACGACGCCGCAGCAAAAGTTTCGCTCGGCCGACCAGTACCCGATTATTCGGCTGCTGCCGGGAAGCCGGCAGTTGTTCGTACATATTGAAACGACGAGCTTTATCTTCGATCTCGACAGTTCATCCTTTGTCGATGGCGCTCAATTCATGCCGCCCGGCGTCGGCCGGCAAACCTACCCAATGCAGGCGGGGCATGTACTACTACCGCAAAAGCAGGGTGATGCGCCGCGCATCATGATTGTCGGCGGCAGCACGAGCAGCAATTACGACTACAACACGCAATCCGATAAACCCGCAGTTCAGGGTGCCTTCATATTCGACTACAACGCATCGTCACCGGCACAGTCCAGCTGGAGGCAGACCTTGACCGCGCCAAACTTTGCTCGAATCATGGCAGATACGGTACTCTTGCCCGATGGCACGGTGTTTATCGTCAATGGCTACTCCGGTGGGGCCGCCGCCGGACACACGGATCGCTTCGCACCGGTTTTCGGGGCTGAGATTTTCGATCCAAACACGGAAATATTCACCATCGTCGCGCCGAACCCCGACCCCAGTCATCCGCGAGGCTATCACTCGACGGCTGTGCTGCTTCCGGATGGGCGTGTTGCCATCGCCGGCAACACCGACGCCTACAACCCGAACGAACCGAACCAGCATGATGACGTATCAATCCAAATTTACGATCCACCCTACCTTTTCAAGGGACCGCAACCCGTAGCGGCGAGCGTCCCGGCGCAAGTTATTTATGGATCGACAATCATGGTGGACACGTCTGCCGGACCGGCTGTCACGAGTGTGATGATGATGCGTCCGTGCGCGGTCACCCATACGGTGGACATGGATCAGAGAGCCATTATCCTGCCGATAACTGGCGGCGGCGCAACGCTATCCGTCGCTTTCCCGACTGACCAGTCGCTGGCGCCGCCAGGCTATTACATGCTCTTCTTCGTCTCCGACGCTGGGGTCCCGTCGGTCGCATCGTTCACGCAGCTCATCTCGGGTACGCCGACCTTCCCACCACTCTATCTCGGCACATATGATGGTGATGGCGATGCGGTCATCGAGGAAGTTTTCGATGGCGACCTGACGCTGGAATATATCAAAAATGGCTGCAAGGTTACTTTGGAAAGCCGGCATGGCAGCATCACGATCAACCACAAAATTGATCAGCATTCCTACGCAAACCTCAAGGCGGCGACGACCGTGAGCATCGGGGAAAAGATCGACAACCAGTCCATTGCGATTATCACCGCCGGCGGCGACGTGACGATCGGCCAGCAAATCGACCAAGGCTCAAATGCGACCATAACGTCCACTTCGGGCGCGATCTCAATCGGCCAGAATGTGAATCAGGCAAGCGGCGCGACGCTAACTGCAGCCACAAGTGTGTCGATCGGCCTGAAAATCGACCAACATTCGAACGCCGTGATCACGGCAGGCACGACGGTGAATATCGGGCAGGCAATCGACCAACATTCGACCGCCATGATCACCGCGCAGGGCGACATCACGATAGGTCATAAACTTGATCAGCACACGAATTCCACGATAACGTCCGTCAATGGATCGATTACTGTTAGTCAGGGCATGAGCGGCAGCGCGACAGCAACCCTGAAGGCGCTGAATGGAACCATAACGATGGACACAATCGATAATGGATCAACACTCAATTGGAGCGCACAGAGTTTAAACTGTCCGCATCAGAACGGGACAGTAAACCATCTATAATCCTTGACACCGCAGTTGACTGATATTTGCTCCTGCAATATCAGCATACACCACTTCCATGTGGATAACTGATATTTGCTCCTGCAATATCAGCATACACCACATTTATATGGAAAACAGATATCCGCTTACATCATATATGGATAACCGCTTCAAAGTGGCTTTGTCCGGTGATGGCAATCCCAGCTTTGCCACAATTTTGGTGGTCATATTGCGCTTTAGGGTTAAAGTTTCATTTAGGTTTTGACACAAACAACCGGTTGTTTATTACAAGCTAAGCTTACTTTTAAAAGTAACCTGAACCGTTTTCTCTCCTCAGTCAAACACTCCGGAGCCAGACCCGGATTGCCGAGCCTACACTGAATACTTACAATAAATTAAAGCCATTTTTCCAGAAACACTAATTTAAGATTTTCCAGTTTCGGCGTCCACAGCGCAGCGTTGACCGGAAATGCTTTAGTCTTCCCGGTCAGCCGGTAACCGCGTCTTTGGTAAAATTCAATTAACTCTCTACGGTTGGAAATAACCGCCATGACCAAACGCCTGACCATCCATGTCTCGGCGGCAATCTCTTCAGCCTTTTGCAATAACTGTTTTCAGATGCCCATGCCTTGATGTATCGGGTCTACAGCAAACATGCCAAGCTCAACTGCTTCCTCAACATACTGTAAAAAGCCCGGATTTATTCAATCCCTGCAGCCAGTAAAATAATCGTATACCCAGCAGTAAGGTAAGCAGCATCGCAAAAGTTAATGGACTGGCATGATCTTTTTTAACTAACCACCAATAATGCACCACACCGCCTATGGCGCAAAAATAAACTGCACGATGCAATAACAGCCAGCGCTTCCCGCCTAGAAGCTTGATTACGCGATTATTGGAGGTAACCGCGAGTGGAACCAGTAATATGAAGGCGGGAAAGCCGACTGTGATATAAGGCCGCTTGACTATATCATTAACGATACTTGTCCAATCGAAAAACTGATCCAGCACCAGGTAGGTCAAAAAATGCAGGCTGGCGTAAAAGAATGCGAACAATCCCAATATACGCCGCAAGCGCAGCAGCCAATTCCAGCCGGAGAATCGCCGCAATGGCGTAACCGTTAACGAGATTAACAAAAAGCTCAGCGCCCAATAACCCGTGGTTCTGGTTATTTTTTCAATAGGATTGGCGCCCAGACTATCGAAATAAGCACCACTGCCTAATTTAAGCAACGGAATTAATGCCAACAGAGACACAGCAATTTTTATCCAGGCCATCGCCCTGTTGTTAAGCGTTTTAAGCGTCATCATTTTCAAAAATATTTGGTTAAGTCCATACCTGCATACAGCTGCGCAACTTGATCGGCGTAACCGTTAAAAGGCAAGGTGGGACGTTTAAAAAATTCACCGATGCGCCGCTCTTTCGCCTGAGTCCAGCGTGGATGATCGACAGCCGGATTCACGTTCGAATAAAAGCCGTATTCGCTAGGCCCCGCTTCCATCCAACTGCTAATAGGTTGTTTTTCCACCAAACGGATTTTTACTATGGATTTGGCGCTCTTAAAACCGTATTTCCATGGGACCACGAGGCGTATCGGCGCGCCATTCTGGTTGGGCAATACTTCGCCATAGAGACCGACTGCCAGCAGTGTTAAAGGCTGCATGGCTTCGTCGATGCGTAATCCCTCCCGATAAGGCCAGTTTAGCGTGGCCGACCTTTGTCCGGGCATTTGCTTGGGATCTTCCAGACTGATGAATTCGACAAATTTGGCATTACCGGTAGGTTCGACCCGTTTTAGCAATTCAGCTAACGAATAGCCAACCCAAGGTATCACCATTGACCATGCTTCTACACAGCGCAAGCGATAAATGCGCTCTTCCAACGGGGCCAGTTTTAGCAGTTCCTCAATATCAAATACTTTGGGTTTGTTGACTTCACCTTCCACCGCGATTGTCCACGGACGCGTTCTTAAGCTACCTGCGTTTATGGCTGGGTCTTCTTTGGCTGTTCCAAATTCATAAAAGTTGTTGTAACTGGTTATGTCTTTTAAAGGGGTTAATTGGTCGGGCAAAATTTCAGTGGCTTTTTTGACATTTGCCAATGTCTCTCCAGCCAACACTCCGGAGGGCAATAGTCCCGCCAGAGCCGCGCCTGTAGCTAACTGCAGAAAATGCCGCCGGTTATAAAACACTTCTTGCGGCGTGATTTCCGAGGGCTTAATTGATGTTGATTTATACGGAGTCATAAATGTCAGTGTTAAAAAGTGATAAATTGATAAAAGCAAACCCCATGCCAGGATTTGTGTTCAATATTGATTGGCTCTTTTAAACGGATTCTAAGGTTTTTCGGATAAAGCCATAAAGTTGAGAAGCTAAGCCGCCACCATTAATTGTGGTGGCCACCAATAGTTACGGTTTGAGTTTATGAACGGGGTTGGCTGCTTCACCGAATGGCTGAATGGAAAGACCGGGCTCAGTTATTCGTGGACAGCTTTGGTAATCCCTAATTTCTTCATACGATAGCGAAGCGTGCTGGGTTGCATGTTAAGTATTTGCGCTGCGCCTTTTGGGCCTTCTATGATCCACCGTGTCTGTTTCAGCACCGTCAGTATGTATTCAGCAGTAACCGTATCCAGGCTGGCATTTTCACGTTGAGGGTATTTCACAGCGGCTTCGGGAACAATCGATAACTGATCAGGGCGAATTTCAAGCAAAGGCCCGTCAGCCAAGATAATAGCCCTTTCGATGACATTTTCCAGTTCCCGGATATTGCCGGGCCAGCGGTATGACTGAAGGTTCTGCATGGATTTCACGCTAATGCCTTCCAGTTTTTTGCCGATTTTGGGGGCGAATTTTTCAATCAGAAAATGAACCAGCAGCGGAATATCTTCCAAGCGTTCCCGTAACGGCGGAGTGGTGAGTGGAAATACATTCAAACGATAGAAAAAATCTTCACGAAAATTTTTCTCCGAAACTTCATTTAATAGATTGCGGTTGGTGGCTGCAATGATGCGCACATCCACTTTAATCGGGGTTTGTCCTCCGACCCGTTCAAACTCGCGTTCTTGCAGTACGCGTAATAATTTAACCTGAACATCCAATGGTATCTCGCCTACCTCATCCAGAAAAAGGGTGCCGCCATTAGCCAATTCAAAACGTCCGATACGTTTGGATAATGCGCCGGTAAAAGCACCTTTTTCGTGGCCGAACAATTCGCTTTCCACCAGACCGGACGGCAAAGCTGCGCAATTGACTTTAATTAGCGGGCTGTTTTTGCGGTTGCTAGCGGAATGAATAGCGCGGGCAATCAATTCCTTGCCGGTACCCGATTCCCCCTGAATCAATACCGATGAATCCGTCATGGCAACCCGTTGAACTTGATTTAATAATGTCTGAATCGCAGAACTACGGCCAATAATCTCATCAAAATTATGCACCGATTTGATTTCTTCTTGTAAGTATAGATTTTGCGCCTGTAGCCTGGCCTGCTCTTGCTCCATCAGGACCCGCTCGGTGATATCCACAAACATGGTGCGGGTGTATTGGCCGCTGGGATCGGGTTTTGACCACCACTGAATCCAGATTGGCTTGCCATTATCCTTACGGCGCAGCTCTAACACAACACCGGAGGCATCGGCGCCTTTTCCGATGGATGCGAATGCTTCCTTAATACGGCGTTGGGCATCGGGCGTGTTAGGCGCTAAAGAAATACCCATCATGCCCGGCACTTGTTCAGGGGTAATGCCCAGTATTCGCCGGGCTGCCCGGTTAGCGCTAATGAACCGGGAATCAATGCTTTCATGAACGTAGGCAATCGGCGCTTCGTCAAATAAATCCCGAAAGCTTTCCTCGCTCTGGATAAGTTGGGTAACGGCTTGAATCCGGTTCAATTCCGCAGCGGCTCTGGCGGCAAAGATTTTAAAGGTGTATAAGAGTTGCGGTTGTTCGGGCATAACCTTGTTATCGAATATCGCCAAGTGACCGAGCACTTTGCTCTCGGCATCCAGCAATGGCACACCCAAATAACTTTCAACACCCTGTTCTTTAGGAAACAGTTTCCATACGTCTGAGGGGTAATGGCAAAGCTTGCCGCGTAAGACTTCTTCGCAGGGTGTTCCTGCCAACTCCCATTCCTGATTTTCGACAACTTCGCCGTCCATCCAGTAGGCCAACGAGCGCACCCGGAAATTGCCCTCGACAAATTCAGCGATAAATGCGCCTGCTGCTCCGGTAGCCAGACACAAATTTTGCACTAACGACAGAAAAAAGTCTTCGCCGGTGTTCTGCGCAGTGCCTTCTACGATAGCCCGCAATACCGACAGCTCGGATAAATTGACGGTGGATAAAGGTTCCGGGGGTTGTGAAGAATTTGGGGACATCGTTATTGTTACCAAATGCGGAATTGAGATTGAATTCTAGCTTACTCTTTGCTAGCCACCAAATTAACCCACAACTATTTGTGGCCGCCTCAATTTGTGGTGGCCAATTAGTCCGTTAGGTATTGCGATCTTATCCGGCAGAACTTATCTATTGCTTTGAAACACATAGATTTTTCCTCACAAACCCATGATGGCACAGCTATTGCAATTACTTAATTGTCACAGTTTATCGCTGTAGGCAAATTAAACACTTAATTCACTTAATTTAAGAGACTTACCATGAAAAATGTAAATACTGTCGTTTCTTCCGCTTTGGCTACTGTTATTGCAATGGGTGCTTTGGGATTGCAATCCGAAGCTTTTGCCGCAGAAAAAGATATGCCCAAAATGGAGAAATGTTATGGCGTTGTTAAAGCCGGTAAAAATGATTGTAAAACGCTTTCCAGCGCATGTGCCGGACATTCTATGACCGACGGCCAAAAAGATGCATTTATTGCCGTACCCGCAGGAACTTGCGAACGCATAGTTGGCGGCAGCACCACAGCCTCAACAGGCATGTAAAGGACTCATCATGGCGCACCCTTATCAAACCCAACTGTTGTGCGGCCATGCACCGATTCCGGCCTGTGCCGGAGTCGGTCTCCGTTCGCACCATCACCGTGATGCGTTTAATAGCCATGCTAAGGCCGGGTGGCTGGAGGTGCACAGCGAAAACTATTTCGGAAAAGGCGGCGCTCCCTTACGTTATCTGGAAAGCATAAGGGCCGATTATCCAATCAGCCTGCATGGCGTCGGCATGTCGGTGGGCTCGGTTGATGAGTTGGATTATAAGCATTTGCGCAAGCTTAAGGATTTGATTGTGCGTATTGAGCCGGGTCTGGTATCCGAACATCTCAGTTGGAGTTCTTTTGGCGGCCACTATTTAAACGATCTGGCGCCTTTGCCTTACACAGATGAAACATTGGCTCATCTG
>CAVUMJ010000156.1:0-5758 GCA_963741375.1 uncultured Pseudomonadota bacterium | reverse complement strand
TCATAACCTAAAGCAATTTTATACAGACGCGATTCAAGATCCCCAAAAGCTTGTAATAACAAACGCCCTTCATTTAAAAGGGTGTTTCCGGCCGCAGTCAGTGAAATCTTGGGACCATTGCGGTCGAATAAGTTAATGTTCAATTGCTCTTCCAACTTCCCGACCGCATAAGAAATGGTGGATGGCGCCCGATGCAAAAAATCCGCTGCGCCCGACATGGAGCCCGTGCGATCAATGGCGTCAATAATCCGGATAGCTTCAAGTGATAACTTCATGATGTGTCTGTTTCTAATGTGTGCTTCGATAATCTCAGTGCAAACGGTTTATTCAGTAAATCAATAATCTATCCGTTCGCGCTTAGCTTTATCTATGCATGAACGGATAATTTTTAGAGGTTCCCTAATGATCCAATTCTAATTTCGAAAAAATCGAAAATGAGAGACAAAATAACTCGTTTTAACTATCGATTTTTACAGTGTATTCTATATTCACTCGCTTAAAAACCGAAGATTACCGCTGAAAAGTTTCGAAAATATAATTCGAAAACGTTGAAAGCATAAGGCAAACAGAAGCTAAACAAATCGCTAAGGAGTCAACCCATGATTGAAGTTCGTCCAGCACAGCGCCGAGGCACATCCCAATTTGACTGGCTGTTCTCGCGGCACACATTTTCCTTTGGCCACTATTACGATCCGCAGCAAATCGGCTTTTCTGATTTACGGGTGATAAATGATGATATCGTCCAGGCTGGTAAAGGTTTCGGCACTCACCCGCACCGGGATATGGAAATCTTTACCTATGTGATTGACGGCTCATTGGAACACAAAGATTCGATGGGCACCGGTTCAGTCATTAAAGCCGGCGATGTGCAAATCATGAGCGCAGGCACCGGTATTACCCATAGCGAATTCAACCATTCAAAAACCGAGTTAGTCCACTTTCTGCAAATTTGGATAGTCCCGGATAAGAAAGGCGTTAAGCCGCGTTATCAACAAATCCATTTTAGTCAGGCGGAAAAGCAAGGACAACTGCGCTTGATTATTTCGCCTGAGGGTGATGAGGGAGCTTTGTCTGTTTATCAGGATGTACGAGTTTATGCTGGCTGTTTCGATGAGGACGAACAAGCTCAGTTGGCGCTGGCAGACAATCGTTATGCTTACGTACATGTGGTGCGCGGCAGTTTGACGGTTGCCGGCGCGCAGTTGAACGAAGGCGATGGCGCACGCATACGCCAGGAAAGCCTGATTATCCTGAAACAAGCCCAAAATGCCGAGGTATTGGTATTTGACCTGCGCGCACATGAACAGCCGGGAGATTAAAGGATATGAACGGATTAACTCAAACGCATCCCAACAATGAACAAGTGTTTTTTGTGGTCCGGCACCGGCTTAAAAAAGGCCAGGACAAACACCGGCAATACGAACCTGGTTTTTAAGGTATCCGGAACTGGAGGAATTTGGCTTTCGCCAAGGAGTATTGGCTTTGGTGATCGTTGGCTTGGTGGTGTATGTCATCATGCCGGTGGGTGATTGAAGCAGGCCCATTGATTTTCAACCCTACGCCATATCCATCTGCACAAGCCTTTATACGGGCTTTATTGAATGCTCCAAATGTAGAAATGCCACTTTTGGGTAAGGAATGGCCGGTTTTTGAACAGTTATGCGAAACCTATCTTTTAACCGGCAACGATATCCCAGATGCCTGGATTGCGGCGAGAGAATTACAGCAGAAAGAAATAATCACCTGATAATCCTATGTGCTTCGGCGTACAGACATCATCTAAGGTTTTGGATAAACTGTTTTGCACTAAAGCAAATTCATTAGTGGGGGTAAACCGCCGAAGGTTTTATAAAATTTCACAATCGTGATGACAAACCTTTTCTATTCACCATGCCAACGGCGATTTTGATGCTGCCGGCTGGTGCGCAGTTTTAGGCGCGTTCCTAAGCGATCTGTTTTTTGTTTTCTTGGCGGCAACCTGAGGCCAAGATTTCGATGGGGTTTTTTAACCGGCGGCGCTGTCATTTGTCAGGCATGGCTTAGTACTGGCAGGGTGAAACACCTGTCCATGCCGAATGGCCGACTTTATTCATTATGATTCAGGAGTATTTTTATGAAACGTATAAACATAGCATTTTTTCTGGGATTGATGCTCATAGGTTTTTCCGCAGCTGCGGAAGAGACATCAATTCAGCCTCAAACCCAGGAAGGAGTCACTTTCGTCACCGGTGGGGTGGGGGTTGACGAACAACAAGAAATGAAGGCATTGAAGTCCGAGTATAACTTGAGGCTGTTATTTTCGGAAAAAGGCACCGGAGAATATCTTAGTGACGTCAAGGTTAGTATCAAAGATTCAAAAGGAAACATCTGTCTGGACGCAGTATCCGACGGTCCGATGCTGTTTGCAAAACTCAAACCCGGCCGCTACAGCGTAACAGTCGATAACAATGGACATATCATGGACAAACATGTGAATCTGGAAGCTGCTAAGTCGGCATCGTTGTCTTTTGCCTGGCCGCAACAGCAAGCAAATAGGTAGTTGCCGTAGTTAAACTCTCAATCGCTTTTAAACTTGTCGAAGCGCCATTTTTAGAGGTTTCTGTTAAGTCATCAAGTTTAATGGTTGAAATTATGTCAATTTTGAAAACAGCTAAAATCGAATCATCGTGCGGCATTCTTGCCATCTTAACGTTGTTGATCGGCTGCGCCACCACTCACGGTTCCGATCCTAATGATCCCTGGGAGGGCTGGAACAGAGGCGCGCAGTCGTTTAACGATAAAGTCGATGATTATGTGATGAAACCGGTCGCCAAAGGCTACGACAGGATAATGCCGCAGTTCGCCCATCATGCGGTAAACAACTTCTTTAGTAATATCGACGATATTGGCGTTTTCGTTAACGATGCACTGCAGGGTAAATTTAGCCAATCCGGCTTGGATACAACTCGATTACTGGTTAACACCACCGCCGGAATCGGCGGTTTGATAGATGTCGGCACGATGATTGATCTGCCTAAACATAACGAAGATTTTGATCAGACCCTCGGTATTTGGGGCATTGCTCCCGGACCTTATCTGGTTCTGCCTTTCTTCGGGCCAAGTTCCCCGCGTGGAACAGCCGGTTTATTAGGCGATGCCGCTCTGAACCCTATGAGTTACACCGGGCTCTATTTTAGTTCAGCACTAACCGCTTTGGCTGTTTCCGGTGGTGTTGGGGGGATAAAAATCATCAATACTCGCGCTAATAACTTAGGTCTTGAGAAAGTCATCAGCGAAGCGGCGATTGACCGCTATGAGTTTTTTAAAAATGCCTATATTCAAAGACGAAATTATCTGGTTCATGACGGAAATGTCCCGGAAGACGATGTCTTGAAATTACGAGAGAAGGATCTGGATGAATTAGGGCCGGTCCTGCCTTTTTAAAATCGGGGATTTCCAGGGATGTATTGGTGGAAGAGTGCTTTCAATGTGCGTTGCCGAACAGACCATGATGTTGTTTATGATTAACATCTAAGTAAATGGCTGAAACGATACAGGGTGGTTTGCTGATAAATCTCAGCAATTCCCCGTATTGATGTTTTTGATCCTTGTGTGGTCGTGCGCCTCATTCTTCACATTAATATCTTGGAGGCGTTTTTTTTAAGGTTTTCTGTTTGCATGCCGGTATTTCCAACTGCTCCGCGTTTATTTGGATGTTTCTAATAGAGCCGTTGATTTTTTCAAGAGCCCGTTCGAACTGAGCTCCCAAAATATGAACGGGCTCTTGAAAGGCTCACCCGATATGTGACTATGCGGATAGCCAATTCGTGCTTTGACCTTGTCCGGCACTAACGGGATATCACATCGTTAACTGAGAATGAGAGGATGATAACTCAAATGTAAAGTGGAATCAGGGAAAATCAAATTATGCTAACAGACAGCGGATCATCTTCCTCTCAGGAATACAGCTTTAGCCATCGCGCCAATATGCCGAAAACATTGGATGATGCAATAGAGCTAGCCAAAACACAACTTCTTGGCCTACAGCACCGGCAGGGTTATTGGGTATTTGAACTGGAAGCCGACAGCAGTATTACTTCAGAGTATGTTCTGATGATGCATTATATGGATGAAATCGACGCAATACTCCAGTCCAAGATCATCGCTTATTTGCGGGCGCTACAAAGTCCCGACGGCAGCTTTCTGTTGTTTGAAGGGGGGCCTGGGGACCTGAGTTGCACCATCAAGGCTTATTACGCCATGAAAATGGCGGGCGATTCCATATTTGCAGGGCATATGGTCAAAGCCAGAGAATGGATACTGGCGCAAGGCGGCGCGGCCCGCGCTAATGTTTTTACGCGAATTATGATGGCAATGTTTGAACAGATTCCCTGGCGGGCAGTACCGTTCATGCCGGTGGAAATCATGTTGCTGCCCAAGTGGTTTCCTTTTCATCTTGATAAGGTGTCCTATTGGTCGCGTACCGTGATGGCGCCGTTGCTCATCCTGTGTTCCAATAAAGTCAAGGCTCGCAATCCCCACAAGGTCAACATCAAAGAGCTGTTTGTGACAGCGCCTGAAAAGGAAAAAAATTATTTTTCTTACGTTAACACGCCGCTGGGAAAGGCTATCCTGATTCTGGATAGGCTGGGCCGGTTGCTGGAGCCATTGATTCCCGATTTTGTCCGGCGTAAGGCTACCTGCAAGGCGCGGGACTGGTTCATGGCTAGATTGAATGGTTACGATGGTCTGGGCGCCATTTTTACAGCCATGGTCTACGCATATGAAGCAATGGATTTTCTGGGCGTCCCTGTTGATGATCCGCAACGGCGTATCGCCAGAGCAGCCATAGACCGGTTATTGGTCGTCAAAGCTGATACAGCTTATTGCCAGCCTTGCGTTTCTCCGATTTGGGATACAGGCCTGGTAAGTCTGACTTTACAGGAAATTGATCGTTATCAACCTGACGCCAATTCGCAGCAGGCCGTTCATTCAGCGTTAAACTGGCTGGCCGAGAGGCAGTTGCAGGACGAAGCCGGTGATTGGCAAATCCAGCGGCCTAATCTGCCCGGCGGTGGCTGGGCCTTTCAGTTTGGCAATAGTTATTACCCGGATCTGGATGATACGGCCGTGGTTGCCTATGCTCTGGCGCAGGCCGGCGATCAAAGGTTTGCAGCGAACATTGCCCGCGCTACAGTCTGGATAGTGGGTATGCAATCACGAAACGGCGGTTATGCTGCTTTCGATGCCGACAATACCCATTATTATCTCAATCATATCCCGTTTGCCGACCATGGCGCCTTGCTTGACCCGCCCAGCGCCGATGTCAGCGGCCGATGTCTTATGCTTCTGGGAAAACGGGTCAAGGTTTGAGCCGGATGATTCCTATGTTCTTCGTCGTACGTATTGCTCATTCGAAAGCCGCCCTGGCGATCCCGAGAGCACCGGCGGCGACCTGGGGGCGGGTGGCCTCGAGCGTCCTCAGGGCCCCAAGGGCGCCTGGCCCCGTCCGCGCCGTCCGCCTCGGTGCCGAGCCGCGCCTCCTCGGGGACGAAGCAGTCCTCGAGGATCACCTGGGCGGTGTGAGACGCCGGTCCCCATCTTCTTCTCCTTGCGCCCCTGGCGCATCCCGGGGTTGCCCTTCTCGACGACGAAGCCGGCAATCGCCGCGGGGCCGAGGGAGCGATCGGTGGTGGCGAAGACCACCTGGAGATCGGCGATGCCGCCATTGGTGCAGAACTGCTTGGTCCCGTTGATGACCCAGCCGCCATCGGCCCTG
>CAVUMJ010000155.1:0-29014 GCA_963741375.1 uncultured Pseudomonadota bacterium | reverse complement strand
TAACAGAGTTGCCGTTAACATCGGAGCTAACCGCATCAGGAACAACCAAACCGTTGATGGTGGCGCCGCTGTTATAGCTTAACAGGAATTGTTTAGCGAAAGCAGGGCCATCAACACGGTCGTTCAACCACCACAAAATACCGTCGTCATCCATAGGGTGAGCGATTAAAGGTTGTACTTTATTTGGATAAGCAGCCAACCATGCTGCGTTAGCTGCGTCGGTTAAACCGCCGCCGGCTGCAACAGTGGTGTTGTTGCCGTCGTTAAACATTTTCACTTGGCTTCTTTGTAATGGCGATTGACCGTGTTTAGCGGAAACGATAATCGCTGTTTGGTTTTGAATTGAGCTGTTTGCATTGATAGCGGCTTGTAATTGTTTCAAGCTGTTGTCAACAAAAGCCAGAGCGGATAACAAAACCGGGCCTGGAGAACCGTCTGCGTTATAGCCGCCTAATTGCATTGCGGCGTTAGAAGGCGTAGAGGAGGTGTTCAATTTTTGAGCTGTGGAATACGCCTGGAAGTTCATGCCGAAAATACCGGGAACAGGGGTATTGTTAATGCCGGAATGATCTTTACCTTTGATTTGGTTTAATACGGCGGCTACTTTAATGGTGTCGTATTTTTGAGTATAAGTGTTGTCAGTAGTCCAATCCGCGCTGGTTAAGCTCAAATCAACAACACTGTTGATCTCAGGGGCAAACAATTCGTCAACGCCAAAACCGGAAGGTCCGTTCAGGATTTCGTAAGCGGCATGTTTGTCAGACCATGCAGTGCGCAAGCCGTGAGCTTTAGCAACTTCGAAAATGGTGTTTACTTGCAGGTATTCGTGTGAATAAACCGGGGTGCAAGTTGTTGGATCAACAGGCAACGTGGTAGGGTCAACTTCGATATTTCTGACATCGTTTGGGCTGGTGGC
Source organism: uncultured Pseudomonadota bacterium (assembly GCA_963741375.1). Lineage (GTDB taxonomy): Bacteria > Pseudomonadota > Gammaproteobacteria > Methylococcales > Methylomonadaceae > Methylomonas. Next base: position 28,098 of record CAVUMJ010000155.1, on the reverse strand, counting down.
CAATTTCATGATGCTGCCTGGCACGCTGGTGACATCTCCGGCTACCAGAGTGTTAACGATAGGATATAAACCGTCAATGTTTTGGCCGGCGTCCAGTGAGATATTACCGTTTATGGTAGGCTCATTTTGTTCTGTGTAATAAACTTCCACGCCCAGAGGTACGCCAGTGCAGTTAGTGGTGCCTTGCGGCAACAACGCGCGGCTGTATTCGTCATCATAATAGATACCGGTGGTTTTTGGGTTACCGCCGGTAGCTTGACCGACCATGCCGGGGAATGAGTCGGAAGGGAATGGAGTTTGGGCATTATTAAATTCATAGCCATTGCTAACCAGGCCGGCTAAAGTTGGGCAAGCCTTATTAGCAATACACCAATCCAAGTCTGTTTGATGAAAACCGTCGATAGAAATCAACAACACATGGTTGACGCCATTGTTGCGATTGTCATTATCATTGTCGTTGCCTGCATTAACAGTAGAAGCCAGGGCCATCCCAATGGCTAGTGGCAATAATTTTTTTAATAATTTCATGTTATTTCCTAATGCTTAGTTATAAGGACGCTGCAAAATAACATTTAAAAATTACAAAACGATGAAATATAAAAATTGGGCCGAATTAGAATTGGATGTAGTGTATGCTGGAATTGCAGGAGCAAATTCCTGAACATCCAACTTAAGCTATTGAACTCATTAACAAGCCGGATCGTGTGCAGCCGCACCCTCAACTATCGACGGTGAAATGCTTGCAAATCGGCTGGAATCCATATATGCGGCATGGTTAGCGCTTGAAATTGCCGCATGGTTTTGCGATGTAAAGATTCTGTCAGATTATTGTAAAAAATCAATAATATACATGTAATTGCCTCGTCACAAATACTTGCTACCATTACCGTGGGTTTAGATTTGAACCCAAATGGCACGGAACATGCCGTCTAAGTAGTGCTTATGTCATTGCTGTTAATATCAATAGGCTTTGGGAATCCGATGATTGCCCAAAGCCGCCAATAACATACGCTAGGTTCCTTGGCGCCGGGCCGTCCTATGCAGTGCAGCATCAATAGTGAAGAAATAATCCTTATCACCCTACAATAAGCCTTGTACACACATGGCGGGAGTCTATGTATTATGAAAAAGCATTTATTTGGTTTGGTTGCCACAGCAGCTTTGTGCAACGTCGCAATTGCTGACGGAGCGGCAAACCACACTGGTAAAAACAAAATTCAGCTTGATCACGCTTTTGTGATCGTGTTGGAAAATCACAATAGCTACACCAGTTTCGGCTCAATAGGCATACTCGACAACCCGGAAGCGCCTTTTATTCAAAGCCTGGCCAACACCTATAACGTGGCTACCAACTACAACGGCGTCTGGCACCCCAGTTTGCCTAATTATGTATCCATGATTACCGGTGATTTTGTCGGCACTGACGTAATTGCTACCGGCCACAGCTATCCGATTAATAGTTTAGTGGGCATTAGCGATGACGACCAACCTTCTATTGCCACAGACGTGTCTCCAGCCAATGTGACTTACCATCGCTGGAGAATCAATGCGCCTTCTATCGCCGGCCAGTTGGTCAATGCCGGTAAAGACTGGCGTGCGTATATTCAAAATTTGCCAGAAGCCGGAACCACCATTGCAAACTGGCCTGGCGACAACAATACCGGTAATATCTACGCCGCCAAACACAATCCTTTCCCTTACATAGGTGAAATCCAGGATAATGCCGCTCAATTTGCCAAACAAGTGCCAATTGAACAATTGTTCAGCGATCTGGGCAGCGGACAATCACCGGCATTTTCCTATATCGTTCCTGACCAATGCAGAGACATGCACGGCCTCAGCAACCCACTGGCGCCTTGCGGCGGCGTAAATGACACCGATGCCAACGATGTTAAACGCGGTGACGACGAGACTAAATGGCTGGTTAACGGCATTTTGGGCAGCGAAGGCTGGAAAAAAGGCCGTAACGCTATTTTCATCGTGTTCGATGAAGGTAACGGTCCTTTGACCTGCCCTAGCTACAATCCTGATACTGCAACCGACACTGCGCCGGGCACGCTGCTACCAGGCGCGGATTGCTATAATCCTAAAAACTTTAACGACAAATTGGTTTTCATCGCCATCACCAACTACGGTGCGACAGGCGTACAGGATAATAGATTCTATTCTCACTATTCCCTGCTGAAAACTCTGGAAGACGCATTTGGCTTGCCTTATCTGGGCCATGCAGCTGACTCAACCACCAATACCTTGGCGCCGCTGCTGATCTCTAAAGATCACGATTAAGCGAGTCGTCGGCTATATACCTGCGTACCGGCTCGCCGCTATCTTGGCGGCGAGCCTTCTTTATCCCCCTCATACCTAAAAACCGTCCGGCAATTTGCTAAGGGCGAGACTGGTAACATATTTATCTAACAATTCCAGTAACCTCGATTAGCAAAGGAGACAGTGAAAGAATTGCCGGAGGAGTCACCATCCGTGAATGCAGCCAGTAGCGAGGTCATGATGGTCCAGTCATTGTTTTATTAATGTTGATGATAAATTGGATCAGAATTAGACTGTTTTGATCCGGTAACATGGATAACAGACATCATTCCGCCGTCTTCATGTTCCAAAATATGGCAGTGATAAACAAAATCGCCGGCAATCGCAAAAGGAATTTCTACTGTGACCGAAGTAGTCTGGCAATTGCCGGCTTTCCAAGTGGCTATCGTACCGTCGCAGTTTGCACTACCTGTCAATACGGGAACGCTGTCCTGCAAAATCCGGGTTGATGGGCTATCTGCCGATCCGGTTAATTCATCCTTTGTTAATACTCTGAATTTAGTCTGATGAATGTGAAAGTTATGGTCTTCAGCCGTTAAGTTGACCAATTCCCACCTTTCACTCACAGGTGTATTAGGATCCGGCAATGGTACGCAAACACTTGGAGCGCCACCGGTAAACGCCGTGACGTCCTGAAAGCTGCCCGGCACTGTTTGTCCTTTGTCATTAATCAATTCTAATCCTAATCCAAAGTTATCCGGTGTCGGATAACCATAATAAATCCTGCGTTTCCAGCCTTTAGGTAATGGTTGGCAATTGTTTAGATTACCCACTTTGGAATTGAATGAGGATAAATCATTGGCAATACTTTGAAAATTAACCGCGGAGGTATTGTTTAAATAGACTTGGGTATTGACGGTTTTATCCGCTTTCTGAAAAGAAACCTGGGCTAAATCAACGGCCGGCCAGTTGTCGCCGCCGAAGCCGGTGGAATAACCTTTTGTTTGAAAAACAGCTTGGGTAGGTTGTGTTGCATCAATTTCGCCATCATCGTCTCTGTTAACGACCCAAACTTCCGCTCTAGCGCCTGGCATCATATGCAATGAACTAATACAAATAGCTTCAGGACTGAAAGATTTACTGCCGGGACATGCAACCGGCTGAAATTTTGCACCGCCAATCTGCTTAAGAGCGCTCATTGAAATGCCGGAAGCCGGAGTGACGCTAATGCCGTCAACAGACAATAATTGCATGGGGATGGCTGCATTATCGCCATCGGTTTTCTCGGTGAGTTGGAGCTCATAAGTTGCGCTGCCCGAGGCATTTGTAACCCGCCAAATTTCCCCTTGAGGCTTAACCGTAATCTGAGGATTTTTTTGGCCGTTGACCGTGAAATACCATTGACCGCCTGATGAACTATTGCATACACCGGCCGCGGTTGACGGCAAATCGCAGAATGCCGGATCATATTCCTGATTTAATGAATTGTCGCTGTTGACCTGCACATCTTTTAGAATGAGATGTCTGATACCAGCCTCATTTGGTAAACCATTTACATAATCGCCGACCTGACCCACTGTAATAATTCCGGCCATGCCCGCAGTCACTTGATTGAGCGATATACCGTGTGCATGAGGATGCACCCAAAACAAGCCGGAAGGATGATGCGCCGGGATGGTGTATTGATAATCCGTAACGCCAGTACTTATGTCGCCATGAATGTGAGTAGCAGTGGTAATATCAGGCGCTCCGTTATTCGGGTTGAAAGTTAAAACAAAGATGGAGTCACCGAATTTAGGATTTGTATTTGCATTGGCAGGATAATCAGGCGAAACCAACATGCCATGTGTATGAATATTGGTAGGGTTTTGTAACAGAAATTGCTCGCCCGGATCAGTTATGTCTGTGAAACCGGTAATCGGCGGCAATTTATTGACTAAATGAATTTTTAAGGTGTCGCCTTGATTCAGCTGTAATCGTGCGCCGCCATAAGGATTAAGGTTGGATTTACCCGCTATACAGCTATCCCCTATACTAAATTGACGCTCACAGTATTCATAAACCCAACCGGTCACATTTGGAATGGCGTCTATAGAAGCCGGTTTGGCTATCATTAACAAATCCAAGGTTTTGTTATGATAATCGCTGGCAAATACCGGCGGCTCCATAAGTTCATCGGCAGTCGCGATCTGAACGGAACAAGCTAAAAGCATCGCACCTAAAAAATGACCGTATAAATTTTTCACATCTCCCCCTTAGAGATTAATTTAGGAATCTATAATAAATGATAATACAAATGAGAATCATTTGTAAATGCATCAATCAAATGATATCCATTATCATTTGATTGCTCTTAATCACATCATAGAGACTATCGGCTAGAACAATATTGTACAGATGGGCAGTAAGGTCAGAGATACCATCCAGCGCCGGTCCGGCTAGAAAAGATAAAGGTGCTATCGTATGAAACTCGCTTACGTTGACATAGTGCATATTTTCCGGACCATGATTCGGAAAGTATTTTAATTAGTCTGTAGAGTTAGGATGACGGATAGGTTTTGTAACGGATTCATTTTACTCTTAAGCAAGCGCCGATCTACTCTAACTCCTTTTTTGGAGGTTGCCGGTGATGAATTTCAACACAAAAGTTTGGCTTAGCCTGGGGCTTCTTGGGGTTGTCATGGGGGCTTTTCTATTTGTGCCCGCCGGGACAATCTACTACTGGCAGGCATGGGTGTTTTTGACCATTTACATTGGCGGGTCTATCCCTCCAACGCTGTACTTGATGAGGCACGATCCGGCGCTGCTTGAGCGGCGAATGAAAGGTGGGCCGACGGCGGAAACGCAACCGGTGCAGCGGTTGATCATGTGGTGCGTCTCTATCGGATTCATCGCTTTGCTGGTAGTGCCGGCGCTGGATTTCCGCTTTGGGTGGTCCGCCGTGCCGCTTGCTGGTATTGTAAGCGGGTACGTGCTTGTATTGACCGGGTTTTATTTCATCTTCCTGGTGTACCGGGAGAACACCTTTGCCTCGGCTACCATCGAAATTACCAAAGATCAGCAGGTTATTTCTACCGGCCCGTATGCCGTCATCCGCCATCCGATGTATGCAAGCGCCTTAATCTATCTTTTCGGTATTCCGCTTGCCCTCGGCTCGTATTGGGGCTTGCTCGTGGTTGGCGCTATGCTCCCATTTCTGCTATGGCGATTGTTTGACGAGGAACGTTTTCTTGCGAAAAATTTGACTGGCTATACGGAATATCAGCAACGGGTTAAGTATCGTTTGCTGCCATTCGTTTGGTGATAGGTGCTGTAACCATTGATTCCGGACAGAGAGGCTGGCGTTTGCTTTGATCATTCTCGATTCTGCGTTGCTGTATCGAGGCGGGTTGATGCTTTTTTGGGCGCAAGATTGATTCCGCCGAACTTTCATCCAACCGGCTTTGGTTTCAAACCAAAAAAACATAAATAAGCGCCAGCTATAGCATGCGCTGAATTATTTTTTTTCAGCTACCGCATCTTTAACCAAGGACAGCGGCCACAATGCTATTTCCTTAAAAACCTCAGCACCCACCATGCCTTGTTTTCTTAACTCAAATGCGGAAACCAAACCGGCTATCGCATAAATAAAAACAAACATGTATACATAAAAAACCGGTTTTTTCAGCAGATTTTCATGCGGTGAGGCATCGATTTTATTGTCATTGCCAAGATTGCTTTGCTTGATTTTAGCTTTATTTGCTTTGCCAACGTTGCTTCCCTGCATGTTAACGTTTTCCAGATTGTATTCATCTCCCATTTTACCTACATTAATATAGTCACCACCTATTTTATAAATAACAATGGTCGGAGAATTTGTTTCGTTTTTATCCAGGACACTAATATTGAAAGCCAGCTTACCAATATCAACCTGCAAATAAGGCGGCTTATCGCATTCTATCGAAAATTTTCCATTGTTTGCACGCTCTCTGAGTTTGTCGTAATCAAAAAAATGCGGTGTATCGGCATGGATGCAAGTTAGGCAAATACAGGGTACCATTTTACTGACTTTTAACCCTGAATAATTTTGATTAATTTTATCCAAGTGTTGATTGATTTCATTTTGTAGTTCTTTTGTATTCTTACCTGTAACCCGGACGCGAATCAGTCGCTGGCAGTTATTCTCTATGATTTCCGCCTGAGCTTGGCCTTTTTCCAGCACCACCCCGGTTTTCCACACCCATTGTTTGTCACCGCCGATATGCTCATGCATCGCCACAATTAACTGCGAGACCATGCCTTTAGGCATAAAATCATACTCATAACGCAATTCCAGATTGTTCAGGTTGTCCCAGGCATATGCCGGTGGATTTAGGTTTAATAATTGCGGGGCGATATAATTTTCCTCGCTGTCGAGGATTTTATAGCACAGCTTAAAACTCAGCATTAAGGCTAATAATTCCCCATGCATTTGTTCATACTGTTCATCCTGCCAGATTTGCTTTAATTGGGTTTTGCTAAAATGGCCGGAGTTTCTTTTTATATCAACATTTTTCAATATTTTATAAGCTGCGTCGGTGACCCAATTGGGCTTTAAAATCAAGGTTTTTTTCAATAAATCATCTTGCTGAAAATGCACGCAAACCCCTAAATCATGCAAAAATTGGCTCAACTCCAACTGCTTTTGCTGGTCGGTAAAGCCGTTCGTTTCGCAGAGTTGATAATATTCCTTGATATCCATATGATGCCGTAAGTCCTGTTCCAACTGCTCCCTAACTCTCACCCAGGTCTTAGGCAAAGGGCTGCCGATATGCGGTAAACCGCTGATGTAATGTTGCAATCGCTCGCATAATGCCGCCAGGCCGCGGTTATCGCTTAAATTCACATCCAGTATTTCCCGGATATTGCTGAACTCTACGCGCAAATGTTGCGGTATGGAACGAAAACTGTCACCTTTTTGATTATTGACAATCAGCAATGGGCTATTGTCGCTTAATGATTTAATGGCATTCAGCCAATAATAAAAATCGGTATCTTCCTTGCTATTATCCACCACTAAAAAATACAAGGAACGTTTGCTCAGAAAAAAATTGTGGGTTTGATGATTAATCTCCTGGCCACCAAAATCCCAGATGTTGACCCGGAAGGATTTTTGTTGATATGGAAAATCATGATGTAAAATTTCTATGCCATCGGTCGATTTTGAATCAAGCTCCGGCACTAATTGGTATGCTGGATCGAGGATTTTATTAGCTAGACTGGTTTTGCCAGCTCCGGCTTCCCCCAACACAATCAGCTTGGCTTCGTAAATATAGTCTTCGCCTTCGGCGTGGAGCTGCTGATAGTAGGAGCGGACGGCTTCCTTACCTTGTTGGACAGTCTTGATGGGAGGCGTGACAAAAGGGTTATCTTTGAGATAAATACCTTCATATCGATAATCTTGTTCCGATTTTAAAGCTAATTTAAAATCCAGTAGCCATTCTGGAAGAACTTGGATTTGATTAAAATTTAAATCAAGTAACTTAAGCTTAGTTAGTAACTTTAATTGACTAATATCGTCGAGTTGATTGTCGCATAAATCTAACCTTGTCAGATTCGGCAGGAATTTTAAGACACTGACATCGCTGAGTTGATTGTCCCCTAAACATAACTCGGTCAGATTCGGCAAGGCTTTTAAAAAATCGACCTCAGCTAAATTTAGCCCCCCCAAATTAAATCCTATCACTTGCTGCTGTTCATCCAATTTGTATGACAAGCGTTGAACCAACGCCATTACATCATTTTTCGGCGGACAAACTGTTAATTCTCTACCAATGATTTCTTCAATAGATGCAATAATCTCTAAATCTGACATGGCTGTTAAAGGTTAGGTTATACTTCCACTGCATGTGCTTAATGAATCACTGTGTTACTTTGAGCATAGACTGCGCGGGTTACGCCGCGGCTAGGTTTTCGTCATTCAAAAGCATTCCTATGCGCGTCTAACCTCCCCTACGAGCTTGACAAAAATTTTCCAAGTTCGGCTCAAGAAAATTATCCGTAGAATATATTACAAATCGATTTCGGTGGAATTTTATTGGCTAATTTTTTAAATAGCGGTGAATTTCGTAGAAGCGCTTTTTTTGTTGCGGCTTATGCAGACGTGCTTTTTTGTAACGGAAATGTAATAACGTAGGGTTGATGTGGGAAGCTCAACGACAATGGCAGCCAAGAGTAGTATGAGATTAGAAAGGTTATTGGCTTCGATATGTTGGGCTTCCTGCGTCTGCCCAACCTATCTGATATTTTCTTTTCTTTATCATAAGTTTACATGATGCGGTTCACTTTGTTTACCGCATCCTACTTGCTGGTGTTGCGAGTGGTGAGCTTGCAATCACGCAAATAGCGAAAGAATAGCGTTATAGACTAATGGTTATTACTCTGCATTTGATCAATTTTATTTCCAGCAAAATAACTACCAACCATTCCAACAACAGCACCAACCGCAGTGAGCAAAGGCATACTTGGAGCGATAACCGCGGTAAGAAGACCTAATGAGGCAGCACCACTAAACGTAGTGGCTATTATTGACAATAAGTTATGATGTTGATGTTTAATATCTGGCTTAACTTCCGAACTAATAGCTAGAATATCGCTTTTAAGAGTTGCTAAGGCTTTTTGATCAAAATCTTGAGCACTTTCAAGATCCTTAGCAAGAACTTGTAATAGTTTTTGAATCTCGGCAAGCTCATCAGCTGGACGTATTAGATTTTGAACTCCAATGTTAGCGTTCGCGCTTCCAGCCTCTATCTTAGGTGAGTTGTAGTTCGATATTCCTTTTTTGAGCCTATTATATTTTTTAGTCATGGTCCAACTCCGGTTGCACTTATTGTGCGGATTTCAAAACCTGCGTACAAAATAACAGCTACGAGCAAAGCAGAAAATAGTTGCAAAGATATGGGTGGCTTCCAAGAGGCATCCCCACCTCTATCAGTCATCGCGGCAAGTAGTAATAATAAGCATGCAAAACCACCAATAACGCATCCCCATGATAGCACCTTATGATTCCCAGTGCTAAAGCCTTTGGATGCACTCTGTGCCGCAATAATCACAGCACCATACAGCCATCCCAAAGGATCTATAGCTTCCCACCATTCGTATCTAAATGCTGCTTTATTATTTGTACAAGTGTATCTAAAAAACCCCCATAATACATATAGAATACCAGCACCTAGGAGAGGCAAGAGTCCTTCTAGCGCTAGCCAACTCAATTCTTCACCTAAATTACTCATTAGTCAATTCTACATATTGTTTAATTATTGATAGAAAGCTCAACATCATTATCGTTAGCACTCTTTCAGGTACAAGGTGTCTGCTGCTGATATATCGTTGTCGAAATGGTCTGATTTATATTTCATGCACACTCTGATCAAAGGCTGGTAATAATCAAATAATTGTCATTAAATCAAATAGGGCGTTCGTCCGCAAGGGGTCGTCCTTTGCCCTCAACTATCAACGGTGAAATGCTTGCAAAACGGCAGGAGTCCATCTATGCCATACGGTTAGCGCTTGAAATTGCTGCATGATTTTGCGACGCAAAGATTCTGTCAGATTATATTAAAAAATCAATAATATACATGTAACTACCTCGTCACAAATGCTTGCTACCATTGCCATGGGTTTAGATTTGAACCCAAATGGCACGGATCATGCCGTCTAAGTAGTGCTTATGTCATTGCAGTTAATATTAACAGGCTTTGGGAATCTGATGACTACCCAAAGCCGCCAATAACATACCTTAGAACTCTTGGCGTCTGGCCGTCCTTTGCAGTGCAACATCAATAGTGAAGAAATAATCCTTATAACCCTACAAATAAACGCGGCGGCGGCCAGACTAAATGGCTGGTTGGCATCTTGGGCAGCGAAGGCTGTAAAAAGGCTGTAACGCTATTTTTCATCGTGATCGATGAAGGTAACAGTCCTTTGACCTGCCCTAGCTACAATAAGGAAAGCTTATCATCCCTACGACTGCTACGCGGGATACCGGATTTTTTATTTGTTTAATCATGAGCTTATATGATTCGGTTCGCTTTGTTTATCTTCATGGATGTAGTGCATGCAGGAATTGCAGGAACAAATTCCTGTCACCGCCTACAGCCGCCGAACTTTCATCCAACCGGCTTTGGTTTCAAACAAAATAAGCCTAAATAAGCGCCGGCTATACCGTGCGACGAATTATTTTTTTTCAGCTACCGCATCTTTAACCAAGGACAGCGGCCACAATGCTATTTCCTTAAAAACCTCAGCACCCAGCATGCCTTGTTTTCTTAACTCAAATGCCGAAACCAAACCGGTTACCGCATAAATAAAAACAAACATGTATACATAAAAAACCGGTTTTTTCAGCAGATTATCATGCGGTGCGGCATCGATTTTATTGTCATTGCCAAGATTGCTTTGCTCAATTTTAGTTTTATTAGCTTTGCCGACAATACCTGCTGGCATGTTAACGTCTTTTAGATTGTATTCATCTCCCTTCATAACCGCTCCATAATAGTTGTGAGTAACACTAGCCGGATGATTTGTTTCGTTTTTATCCGGGATAATAATATCGTCAATCAGCCTGAGGATATCGACCTGCCGATAAGGCGGCTTATCGCATTCTATCTGATATTTGCCGTTGAACAAGCGTTCTCTGAGTTTGCCGAAATCAAAAAAATGCGGCGTTTCGGCTTGGGCGCAAGCTGGACAATTGCAGGGTATCAGCTTACTGACTTTTAACCCGGAATAGCTTTGGTTAATTTTATCCAGCTCATAACTGACAATATTGAGTAAGGCTTTTTTATCCTGTCCAGCCACCCGGATGCGAATCTGCCGCTGGCCGTAATGCTCTATGATTTCCGCCTGAGTATGGTCTTTTTCCAGCACCACCCCGGTTTTCCACACCCATTGGTAGTCACCGCCGATAAACTCGTGCATCTCCACAATAAACTGGGTGACCATGCCTTTTGGCATAAAATCATACTCATAACGCAATACCAGATTATTCTGATTATGCCAAGCATAATCAGGCGGATTAAGGTTTAATAATTGCGGGGCGATATAATCTTGCTGGCTGTTGGGGATTTTATAGCACAACTTAAAATTCAGCATTAAGGCTAATAATTCCCCATGCATTTGCTCATACTGTTCATCCTGCCAGATTTGCTTTAATTGGCTTTTGCCGAAACGCCCTGAGTTTGCGTTTATGCCAGCGTTATCCAGCACTTTGTAAGCCGCATCGGTGGCCCAGCTTGGATTTAAGATCAAGGTTTTTTTCAATAAATCATCCTGCTGAAAATGCAGGCAAACCCCTAAATCATGCAAATATTCGCTCAACTCCAGTTGTTTTTGCCGGTCGGTAAAACCGTTTGCTTCGCAAAGCTGAAAATATTCCTTGATATCCATATAATGCCGTAAGTCCTGTTCCAACTGCTCCCTAACTCTCACCCAGGTTTTAGGCAAAGGGCTGCCGATATGCGGTAAACGGCTGATATAATGCTGGAATTGCTCGCATAACGCCGTAAGGCCGCGGTTATCGCTTAAATTCACATCCAGTATTTCCCGGATATTGCTAAATTCCACCCGCAACTGCTCCGGTATGGATCGGGAACGGTCACATTTTTGGTTATTGACAATCAGTAATGGGCTGTTATCGGTCAATAATTGAATGACATTCAGCCAGTAATAAAAATCGGTATCTTCCTTGCGGTTATCCACTACTAAAAAATACAGGGAGCGTTTGCTCAGAAAAAACTTATGGGTTTGATGATAAATCTCCTGGCCGCCGAAATCCCAGATGTTGACCCGGAAGGATTTTTGCTGAAATGGAAAGTCATGGCGCAAAATCTCTATGCCCTCGGTCGACTTTGAGTCAAGCTCCGGCACTAATTGGTATGCTGGATCGAGGATTTTATTTGCCAGACTGGTTTTGCCTGCACCGGCTTCACCTACCAGAATCAGCTTGGCTTCGTAAATATAGTCTTCACCTTCGGCTTTGAGTTGCTGGTAATAGGAGCGGATGGCTTCCTTGCCTTGTTTGACGATCTCGATGGGAGGTTGGACAAAAGGGTTTTCTGCTAGATAGATCCCCACATTATCAAAATCATTTTCCCATTTTAAAGCTAATTTAAAATTTAGCAGCCATTCAGGTAGAACTTGGATTTCATTTCGTCTTAAATCGAGGAACTTAAGCTTGGTTAACGATATTAAGGGATCAAGGTCATTAAGATGATTGTTCTCTAAATGTAAATGAGTCAGATTCGGCAGGTATTTTAAGACACTGATGTCACTGATTTGATTATCCGATAAACCTAAATAAGTCAAATTCGGTAGGAATTCTAAAACACTGATGTCACTGAGTTGATTATCCCATAAACCTAAATAAGTCAAATTCGGTAGGAATTCTAAAACACTGATGTCGCTGAGATAATTCTGTCCTAATTCTAACTTGGTCAGATTCGGCAAGGCTTTTAAAAAATCGATCTGGACTAATCCGCAATACCACAAATTAAGTCCTATCACTTGTTGCTGTTCATCCACTTTATATGACAAGCCTTGCCTCCAATCCATTACTTCATTATCCGGCGGACAAACCGTTAATTTTTTACCGATGATTTTTTCAATAGAAGCAATAATCTCTAAATCTGACATGACTGTTTAAAGTTAGGTTAAGGTTCCATTACATGGGCCTAATAACTGCCTTACTTTGAGCATAGAACGTGGTTGGGCAGAATAACACGAAGCCCAATAGTCGGCCTTGAGCAATAAACCCGAACGGTGATGAGCTGGCAGGCCGCTCATGCTTCGACCCGGCTCAGCACGAACAGCCTGCCAGATACGTCAACTGATTTCTCTAGGTTAAGGATTTATATTTTTGGGTTTAGTTCGTAAAAATCACGAAACCACTTTAAAAATTCTGACGTCAAAGAAGCATTGATGTCGAAGATGTTTTTGTTAATTGCTGTCGGGGCGCTAATGCCAGGCTGATCTTGCCATGCTAGCCACGTTTTAAAATACGCCTTCGAGACATGCGCGTCTTTGTATGGGGCATTAAAATCTGTTTTTGCCAGTACAGCAACAGATTTTGCATATTCTTTTAACTCGTTATCCTGGATCATATTCAGCATAAAATCTTCAATCATGCCTTCAGAACGATGGGTAGGCATAATCCAATAGCTTAATTTAGTCTTATTGTCATTTTCTTTAATATAGGCTTCAATTTTTTTAAAAATGTTTTCGATTTTATCTTGAGTCGCTTTAAAGCTGTTGTCTGCATCGAGTACGATGCCTAGATGAGAGGGTTCGCCTTTGGCAATACGTTCGATATTTTCATATTTGATACTATCTTTACCGCCTTCTTTTTCCGAAAGACGTATTTCAACCGGCTTGTCCTTTTCTATCCAGCCAGCAATTGTTTTGGAGAATAAGGCATCCAAAATATCAATATCTCCTCTTCCCTCAACAATCAACTTCCTGGATAAAGATTTCAAGTCACTCATCCAAGCCCCCTGATCTCCTCACCCAGTTCAATGGCTTTATAAATTTCTTCGTGACAATAATGCACGGCATTTTTCTTGCGGTAATCTATGCGATGAATCGATATTTCATCTGCATTTTCTTGCTGGTAAAGGTTTGCCAGTCCGCTAATGCAATCAAAACTGTGGGTGGTGGCAAATACCTGGACATTGTAGGCTTGAGCCATTTCCCGAATCATGGCCCACATGGATTTCATTAATGAATAATGAATGCCGGTTTCGATTTCGTCGACAAAGACCATGCCGTCTTTCGCCAATGGGAAGGATAAAAGCAGATAAAGCAATCTTCTGGAACCATCACCTAATGCATTAAGCGGATAAGGCTCGTCTTCCCCTTCCAGCTTTAAATAAAAATTAGCCGGTGTGTTTGGGGAGGCCTGCAATATTTGGATTCCCTCAATTTCCGGTTTAGTCAGTTTTAATGCTTCCAGTATTTTATTGACAATATCCGGTTGAAATGCAATTTGTGACCAAGCCGAAATAGCGCTTTGTAAATCGTTTGACTCAGGGAAAATATAATAAGATTTAGGATAGTTTTTTTGGTTTATAGAGAATTGGGTCAGATGATGAAATGATTCCACTCTGACCGCTTGCCCGTCAAACAAGGGAATTAATGGTGTTGTGTATTGCTTGGCTTGGTTTGAAAACTCAACCTGCAAACCGGTCTGGCCGATTACTGCAAGGCCTGATTCACCCAATGATTGATATAAAAACAGGTTACTAAGAAGTTGGTTAGGATTGCTTGGCGAACCCGATGGCGTTGAATTGCTTAATTTGAAAGAAACTTTCTCATTGTCAGATGCTGATTTAGCTTCTATACAAAAAAAATCTCCCCCTTGTTTTAAAGCTTTTGAGTTAAACAAAGAATGTTTAACATTAATGAATTGGTTGAATTGGTTAGTTTGATTGAATTTGGTAATACTCCAACCCCTTCGGGTTAAAATATTGTTTAAAAAAATCCAATTCCCGGTTTGTAAAAAACTCAAACCTTCCAGCAACGACGATTTACCGGCATTGTTAGCGCCGACCAATAAATTGATACGACTTAAATGCTTTACCGTATAGTCTTCAAAGCATCGAAAATTTTCAAAATGGATGGATTCAATCATATGATGGGTTGTGTCCTGTTGCCAATTGCTTTCTAATTATCGTACAATTTGAAGGATTATGCATATCACGTTTTTCTTCGCGGCCTTGCCGCACCGCACGAAATCGAGAACACCGGCCTTTGAGAAAAGGTAGATTTTGACAGTCAACGTAACCTAGCTGAGATGAGGCCAGAAAGCCTAACGTTAATAGCGGCCTAAAGTAGTATGAGATTAGGATAGGTTATTGGCTTCGATATGTTGGGCTTCCTGCGTCTGCCCAACCTGCCTGCTATTTTATTTGTTTAATCATAAGCTTACATGATGCGATTCACTTTGTTGCTACACGGATGTAGTGTATGCGGGAATTGCAGGAGCAAATTCCTGTCGCCGCATACATGCTTACGCTCAATCAGCAGAAATCAAATTTGTATGCGGGCGGGTTAGGCGCGCAAATCGGCTTGCTTGCGGCTAACAAAAAACCTGCCGCGCGTGTTCTCCCCGCCAAACTTGCCAGCGGCCGGCTTTCGTTCAAAATCCGAAAGCCTTAAATCAACCCGACTCAAACCAAGCGCCAATCTATTTTTTTCCCGCCACCAAATCTTTAAGCATGGACAGGGGCCACATGATTATTTCCTTATTGACTTTATCATCCAGGTCGCCTTGTTTTTGAATCTCATATGCCGAGATCAAACTCGTCATTGAATAAATAAAAACCATCAAGTACACATAAAAAACCGGTTTTTTAAACAGACTATCGGATGGGGTTGTTGCATCGGCTTTATCGGTATCGCCAAAACGATTGTGCTTTGCAGTACTTTTATTGTCTTTACCAGCGTGATATCCCTGCATGCTAACGTTTTTCAAATAGTATCCATGTCCTTTCATATAATCACCATATATAGTTCATTCTGTAGAATCTAAACTTTTTCGCAGTCTACATTGTGTGGGACATCCTATATGCTAGTCGGCATTGTGCGCAATAAGGGCTAACGCTTATTGTGACGGATGACCGAATTCCGTTATGCGGGCTTAACCGCATGCCATTTAAGTTCAATCAACAGAAGCCGGATTAAATCAGCAACATTAGGCCGGTGAGGCGCATCCTGCTAAAATTTTAAAGCCAAATCCCGGCTGACTTCAGCAATTACCCCTGCCCACTCACGGCTGTCATCCTGGCGGTACAGCGTAACGGACGGATACCAGGGGCTGTCTTTTCTATCCAGCAGCCAGCGGAAGTCCGGCAGATAGTTAACCAATATCCACACCGGCTTGCCCAAGGCTCCGGCCAGATGCGCTACCGAGGTGTCCACGGAAATCACCAAATCCATATTGGCCGCCAGCGCGGCGGTGTCGGAAAAATCCGCCAGTTGATCACAATGCAGGTGCATGGCGGTTTGTTGGCAAAAGTTTAAATCGCTGTCGCGGATTTCCTGTTGCAGGCAGTGGAATTCAAAAGGCAGGCTGAGCAGCTCCGCCAGCATTTCCGCGGCGATACTACGGTTAGCGTCGTTAAGATGAGCTTGGGCGCCGGACCAGGCCAGGCCGATGCGCGGCAAGCGGTTTTCCGGCAGACGCTGCCGCCACTGCCTGGATTTTTCGGGGTCGGCAAACAGATAAGCCGGGTAACTCGGCACGTTGTCCAAAGTGGTTTGACAGGCGTGCGGCAGGCTGAATAGCGAAGATTGCAGATCGAAGCCGCCAATCTCGGTATCGCGGCTGATGACTTGCACCCTGCTATCTAGGCTGCTCAGCAAGTTTTTCAAGGCCGGCGGGCATTCCAGATAGACCTTGCCGCCCTGCTCCGCCAGCAGTTTGGCGTAGCGGCACAGCATGATGGTATCGCCCAAGCCCTGTTCCGGATACAGCAAAATGGTTTTGCCCTGCAAATCCTCACCCTGGTAACGCGGCTGCAGATAATGGCGCTGCGGAATTTTCAGGTTTTGATTTTTAAAACGCCATTCGTACATCCGCCAGCCTTGCAGATAATCGCCGGTCAGCAGCAACAGTAATGCCTTGTTCCAGTAAGCTTGCACGCACTCGCTTTTTAAACTGATGGCCTGATCGTAACTGGCTGCGGCCTGCTCGAACTGCTTTTGCTCCAGCAAGGCCACCCCGCGGTTGGAATACGCGATGGCAAACTCGGGATTTAGGGCGATGGCTTGATCAAAACTGGCCTGGGCATCCTGATATTGCTTAAAGGCCAGTTGGATATTGCCGTAGTTGGCCCGGGCTTCCGCATAGTCCGGTTTTAAGGCTATGGCTTGATCGTAACTGCTCATGGCCTGTTCCAGTTGCTTGATTTCCTGCAAGGCTACGCCGCGGTTATAATAAGCTTCGGCATTGTCCGGCTGCAGTATGATGGCCTGGTCATAACTGGCGATGGCTTCATGATATTGCTTAAGCTCATGCAAGGAACTGCCACGCCTGATATGGTAGTCGGCAACTTCAGCATTCAAGGCAATCGCCTTGTCCAGGCTTTCCAAGGCTTCGGCAAAGCGGTTCAATTCCTGCAAGACCACGCCGCGGTTGGAATAAGCTTCCGCATACTCGCCGTCCACTGCAATAGCGCGGTCATAATCCGCCAAAGCATCTTCAAACCGGTCAAGTTTCAGCAATACATTGCCGCGATTGGAATAAGCCTGAGCCGATGCCGGCTGCAAGTCTATGACTGTCGTAAAACTGCTTAAGGCCTGCGGATATTGTTTGAGCTTTTGCAAGGCCACGCCGCGATTGGAATGAGCCATCGCATAATCGGCTTTAAGCGCTATGGCCTGATCGAATCCGGCCAAGGCTTGCGCATATTGTTCCAAATCCAGCAAGGTGCAGGCGCGGTTGTAGATGACTTCCGCATAGTCCGGCTGCAGGGCGATGGCTTGATCGTAAGCCGCCAGCGCTGCGGCATTTTGCTTGAGTTCCTTTAAGGCGTTGCCGCGGTTGTAATGGGCGGCTACATAGTTGGGGTTAAGGCGAAGAGCCTGATCGTAACTGGCGACGGCTTCCTGGCAGCGCTGCAACTCCTGCAAGGCATTGCCGCGGTTATAATAAGCCAGGGCAAAGCCCGGATGCAGGGCGATTGCCCTGTCATAGCTACTCAGGGCGTCGTGCAACTGTTGCAAGGCCTGCAAGACTATGCCGCGGTTGCAATGGGCTTCCGCAGAATCCGCATTTAAGTGGATGGCCTGATCGAAGCTGGCTAAAGCTTCATGATACAAATCAAGTTGCAACTGCACCAGACCGCGATTGACATAGACGCTGAACCGGCTGCTATCTGAGGCTAGCGATTGATTGTAAATCTGTAAACTCTGCTGCAGCTCACCCATGCCGAATAACATGCCTGCATAGCAGGACAGTATCAAGGCATGACCGGGAAACTGTGCGAGTAACCGTTCGAATAATGGCTTGGCTTGTTGATAATCACCCAGATTTGTACAATCTATAGCCTGACGAAACAGAGCGTCCCAATCCTGTATGGCGTTTTTCATATGATTTTGAGCTAGCGATGTTCAATAGTCGGGCCGGCAATTCACGCTGCTATCATGAAGAACAGTTTATTTCCCAGTGTGATTGCCGCCGGAGGAGTCTTTATCGTCCTTGATCACAGTATATTCCGCTTCCAGAATATCCTGCGCGGCCTCTTCCTGCTGCTGCTTGAGCTTACGAAATTGCCGCCAGACCAGGAAAGCGATAATGCTGCCGGGCACCAGCAACACGGCCATTACCGCAGAAGCCAACGCGGCGGCAGCCACTCCGCTGATAATAATGGCGGGCAAAGCCAGTAAATTGGCTAAACGCGAGGGCTTGCCCAGCGCTTCCAATTTCTCCTGGGAGTTGGAAATCATGATTTTTTTATAAAATTTGATCATGTCGATCTACCGGAAAATAGAATGGATGAAGAGCTTAACAGTGCTGATCAAATATGGCAAACCGGCGATGATGGTTGAGTCGCGTAGTGTGGCAGGACATTGTGCGTAATTAGGGGTTGGCCGTATTGCGCCGCATGTTGGCCTTTGATCATTCGGCGCAATACGGCTGCGCCTATTGCGCCCTATGTGTCGCAAACCTTTTGTTTTCAAATAAAACCTTTGACGCTGCAAGAGCTGACAATAAACTCATTTGCAAGGCGGGTCCAAACCTTATAGGGCGTAATAGGCGTTAGCCGTATTGCGCTGCATGTGTTGGCCTTTGATCATTCGGCGCAATACGGCTGTGCCTATTGCGCCCTATGCGTCGCAAACCTTTTGTTTTCAAATAAAATCTTTGACGCTGCAAGAGCTGACAATAAACTCATTTGCAAGGCGGGTCAAAACCTTATAGGGCGTAATAGGCGTTAGCCGTATTGCGCCGCATGAAGTCAACCTCGTTCCCCATCAACTTCAGGCAAGGTTGCAGGCGTTGTCCAGTCTACAGGATACAATCCTTGATCAACATAACGATGAAATGTTGAATAAGGCCAATTCGCCACATGCTCGACCAACCCATGTTTCAACGGGTTAATATGACAATAATCGATATGCGCTGCATAATCGTCATCATCTACAATCATATGCTCCCAAAACCGGCGTTGCCAAATTCCTCGTTCACCTCTGGCTATACGTACCTTAGAACGTCGCTCCAATACAGGTAATGCCTTGGAAAAGTTTTGTTTAATAACGCGCCAACGGTTGGTATTATCCATATCACCTTCCGGTAATGTCCAAACGCAATGCAAGTGATCAGGCATAACCACCCAGGCATCAATATGAAAAGGCCAACGTTGACGTGTCAGTTTAACCGCTTGCCTAAGGATATCGATATGACGAAACAATAGGTCATTGGGATGTCTTTCTAACAGATTAACGGTAAAAAAATAAGTCCCGCCCGGAATCCGGTAGCGGCGATAGTCAGGCATGATTAATGCTCCATTATCTGCTAAAAGTGACTCGAAAAGCTTGTGCCATTTTATGAATCTATACAGTCTTTAGCAATCTGGTTTGCTATATTCAAATAGAACCACTTTCGCTGCAAGAGCAGGCAACAAGTCGGGTCAAAACCTTATAGGGCGTAATAGGCGTTAGCCGTATTGCGCCGCATGTTGGCCTTTGATCATTCGGCGCAATACGGCTGCGCCTATTGCGCCCTATGCGTCATAAACCTTTTGTTTTCAAATCAAGCCTTTGACGCTGCAAGAGCTGACAACAAGTTCATTTGCATCGCGGGTCAAAACCTTATGGGGTGTAATGAGCGTTGGCCGTGTTGCGCCGCATGTTGGCCTTTGATCATTCGGCGCAATACGGCTGCGCCTATTGCGCCCTATGTGTCATAAACCTTTTGTTTTCAAATCAAGCCTTTGACGCTGCAAGAGCTGACAACAAGTTCATTTGCAACGCGGGTCAAAACCTTATGGGGTGTAATGAGCGTTGGCCGTGTTGCGCCGCATGTGGGCCTTCGATCATTCGGCGCAATACGGCTGCGCCTATTGCGTCATAAACCTTTTGTTTTCAAATAAAATCTTTGACGCTGCAAGAGCTGACAACAAGTTCATTTGCATCGCGGGTCAAAACCTTATAGGGCGTAATAGGCGTTAGCCGTATTGCGCCTGTTGGCCTTTGATCATTCGGCGCAATACGGCTGCGCCTATTGCGCCCTATGTGTCATAAACCTTTTGTTTTCAAATCAAGCCTTTGACGCTGCAAGAGCTGACAACAAGTTCATTTGCATCGCGGGTCAAAACCTTATGGGGCGTAATAGGCGTTAGCCGTGTTGCGCCGCATGTTGGCCTTTGATCATTCGGCGCAATACGGCTGCGCCTATTGCGCCCTATACCGGCAAATCAGCTCAACTGGCTGATCGCCATGTTGCCAGACCGGCAGTTTTTGCATGGCGGCTGCGAATAAATCCGCTCCGCAAAAATCGGCTAGCCATACGCGGACAGCCGGGTATGGGGCTTGTTGAAACCAATCCTGATCAACGGCGGCGAATTGGCGGATAAAAGGCAGGATGGCGGCGTCGGCTACGCCGAAATGCGTGCCGCATAAATAAGCCTGGCTGCTGAGGCGGTTTTGCAGATGCGCTAAAAACGCCTCACCCTGCTTGCGGTAATATGGCTGTGGAAAGTCCGGATAACGGTCGGCATATTTGTAGCGGTCCAGGCTGGCTTTGAAATCGCCATCATTTTGTCTGATTAAGGCCAGCGTTTCAGTTTCGTCCTCCGCCAGCCAATGCAAGGGATCATGCTGCTGTAGAGCCCATAACATGATGTCCAGGCTTTCCGCAATCACTTCGCCGCTTGGCAATTGCAACACCGGCACCGTGCCTTTGGCCGATATTTCCAGCATTTGCCGGGGCTTGTTGCGCAGCTCTATTTCTCTGATTTCCACGTTGATTCGCGCAGCCAGCAAGGCCAGACGGGCGCGCATGGCGTACGGGCAGCGGCGGAAGCTGTATAAAATCGGCAATGATGGGTTCATGGGCAGGATTATATAAAAAAAACCGTCACATTTCTGTGTAGGATGGGTAGAACGATAGTGACTTGAAAAGCACGCAGTGAGATCCATTTTTTGTATGCCTCATTGATGGGTTTCACTATCGTTCTACCCATCCTACTTGCTGACTCAATGCTGAATAGTGAGAATTTTTTAGCATATTGACCAAACTTTAGCTTTTTGCTAAACTATTTTCATCCCGTTTCCTAGACCGCCAGGGCTTGTCTAACACGCCTTATTTAACCATAAGACTATGGCTTATCAAGCGCTAAACGGGAATAAATTTTACCGGTTCACCTCGCCCTTACAATCAGAGCTAAACCGGCGTGCGGGTGAGAGGCCCGCCTCGATTTGATTTTTTATTTAATCAATTTGCTAAATTTGCATAATTCTTTAGCAAGCAACCCAGGAGTGCAACATGTCCAGCAGTGTTAGTCTCGCCAATCAGATCGCCGCCTTTCATCCTGCCTGGCGCTGGCAACGCCGCCTGAGAGTAGCGGCCCAGGTGGATTTTCTGGCCAGAAAATTCAGGCTGGATGCCGCCGCGGTTAATGCTGCGGTGTTTCAGGCCCTGGAGCAGCTTGAGGCAGGCAGCAGCGCCGCATCGGCTTATGCTGCGGCCGCGCAGACCGTCAAACAGCAGTTGACGGTAAACCGGGATTAAGCCATGACCACTTTGTTTATCGATATCCAGACCATACCCTGCCAAAATCAGGCATTGATAGGCCAACTCGCCAAATCCGTGAAACCGCCGGCTAATTACAGCCAGGCCGACAGCATAGCCAAATGGTATCAGGACAATTTGAAGAAAGAAGTGGAAAAGAAATACCGGCAAACCGCTTTAGACGGCTTGCTGGGCGAAATCTTTTCCATCGCCTGGGCAGTGGATGACGGCGAAGTGCAAGCTTTCTGGCGCGATGAACAATGCAGCGAATCCGGTTTGCTGGAAAATTTTATGCAGGAACTCGCCGGCCTGGAAGACGGGCTAGGCAATAGACGCTTTATCCGCCGCTGGGTTGGGCATTTCATCAGCGGCTTTGATCTGCGTTTTATCTGGCAACGTTGCGTCATCAACCGGGTCAGGCCGACGGTTTGCATCCCCTTAGACGCCAGAGCTTGGGATGACAGGGTGTTTGACACTAAATTTGTGTGGAGCGGCGGGGCGGCCTATTCCGGTCAAGCCGGTCTGGACGCCCTGGCCCAGGGATTCGGTTTGCAGCTAGCTGGCGCCGGCAACGGCAATCCGGTTTACGAGCATTGGCTGGCCGGCCGCTATGACGATATAGCCGAGTACAACCGCCGCTCGCTCAGCCAGGTCCGCGACTTATACCGGCGCATGAATTTTATGGCTTGAGCGGACAAACTTCCCCCCAAACCTGGCAAAATTCATTGCTTTTCCCCTAAAAAAGCGTATAAACGGTATATACTGTTTTTTATCCTCATTTTTAGGTCTCCATATGAATACAAAAAAATCCAAATCCAAAAAAACTGCCGAAGAATCCGCCACGCCGGTTGAAAATGCGGTAACTGCGACTACAGAAAATCCAGCGGCTATTCAGGCCGAAGCGGTCAGCGCAGAAGTTGCAAGCCAGGAAGCCGTCGTCGCAAAGAAGAAAAAACCAGTTAAAACCAAGGTTATCAGAGATAGTTTCTCCTTTCCTGAACACGATTACCGAATGATTTCCGATTTAAAGAAAACCTGTTTATCCGCCGGAACCCATGTCAAAAAAGGCGAAATCCTCCGCGCCGGTTTGCATCTGCTGTCAAAACTTGAGCTCAGCGAATTGACCAAGGTGGTGGAACAAGTGGAAAAACTCAAAACCGGCCGGCCAAATATTGGCAAGTAATCGGGCTGATGGGATATATAGGATGACCCCCGGGCGCTCCGGCCTGGGGGTCTTTCCGGTCTGTTGACCGTGGGACCGGTACGGTCATATGACCAAAGTGAAAGCTTAGACGGTATCCGTGATTTTTGCGAATACCATACGGCGGCGGTTGAACATTAAGAAACCGGTCATTCCGGTCAGAAACAATATCGCCGAACCCGGCAGCGGCACAGAGGCCACCCCACTGCCGTTTATTACTGAGGCAAAGTTGGAATTTAAAGCATCGTCATGCAATTCCAGGCCCTGGTTCAGGGTTTGCGCCACGACGCTGCCTTCTATATTTTGAGTGGTTGTGATCCCGGCGTTTACAGCCAGTATGCTGCCGCCAAACTGGGCGCTGACATTCAAATTAGTGGCGTTTTCAAAGTTCCACAAAATATCCGAACCATAAGCCGGCGCGGCGTTATTCAGAAAATTGGCATGAATGTTCAACGCTGAACTTGGATCGCTATTAATCACATTAACCAGAATATCTTTAGTATTGCTGGAAACATTTAACTGAATTTCCGCGGTATTGTTGAAAAAATTATTGGCGTCGTTAATCGTAAAAACCGCCAAACCACTGCTATTGGCTACCGCATTAAACATCACCAGATTGTCATTAGCCGCCCCGGAAATACTGGATGTCGTATAACTGCTATTTCCGGCTATGCCGGCCAGCTGATGGGAAAAAGCCGTCAAGTCCGCCATGGCGCTGCTGTCTACATTGGCAAGATTTTCCGGCTGGGCAAGGTTTTGTTGCTGATAGGCGCTGCCGATGCCATTGCCGATAGCCGTGGCGCCGCTGGCGACGCTGCCGCCGTAAACGGTGTTGCCGTTATTGGTGATTACCGTGCCGTCAATATTATTCATCACGTAGGTGTTGCCGCCGGTCTGGTTGGCGTCGTTGATCAGATAGCCGCTGCTGCTGACCGAACCGACATAGGCGTTGCCGCCGCCGTTCATATAGACCGTGGTATTCAGGCTGCCGCCGATATCCATGCCCGGACCGTTGACATAAAAGAATGAACCGCTGCTGCCGACATTACCCACCACAGTCAGGGCCGGTACGGAGGTGGTCGGAAACGATTGGGTATGATAGCCGGTTGTGGAACTGCCTGCGGCTTCCTGAACGCCTGCAGGGTAAACCCCAAGCAAATTGCCGCCTATCAGGGCATTGCCTTCCACTTCATAAGAGGTAGTGACATTGCCGGAGGTAATCAGATTATAGTTGTCCAGCAAAGTCACTGCGCTGTTGTCATCGGCATGCACGGTTTGCATGGCGGCTGATAAAAACAATCCGGATAAAATCAGTTTAATCGATAAGTGCAAATGAGTCGATTTCAGGCTTGTTAATTGTATTTGGTTCGGCATATTCTTCTTCCGTTTAAATTTTAATGAAACCACATTAAATGAGTTTACAAAATAGACATACATAAATCATGCCACGTCCATTCAAGATCAAAAACTCCACTCACTCCCCCGCGCACAGGTAACGAAATTTTGCTGCAATAGCAGTCTAGCATCTTATTTGGCCGAAAATTTGCTGACCAATTCACAGAAAATTTTGAACTTTTCCATAACTGCCAACTACTTGACACTTTAGCAACTTGCCCGCCCTGCCCTGCCGGGGCGTAGCTGACAAGCCGGACTGACAAAACTGACATGACAGTGAAAATTGTCAGTATCAGTTCGGCTGAATCAGCCGAAACATAGGCCGAGACAAAATTTTGACTATTTGTGAACCATAACCGGTTTTCTATTCTCGGACAGGGCCATAGGGCGTATTAGCGAAGCGTAATACGCAGGATGATCGAAGACCAACATGCGGCGCAATACGGCTAGCGCCTATTGCGCCCTATGCCCTTGGTTTCTATTCTCGTACAACCTCCTACACTTAACTGATTATCTAAGCCGGCAATTCGTGATGCCCTTGCTTGCGCAGGACGTTGATAAAAAGCCACTGATTTGTGAAATAGCCTGAATTTTTTATCTATTAATTAGATTTACCTTGTCACACTCCGGTCATGCAAATCAATTAGTATATTTGTGATGTTGCAATCGTTTTTTATATTTAGAAATTGATAATTTATAAAACAGAGCCGGTATTTCCGGTTCGCAGCATTGCATCAAAACACTGAAAAGTTACGGTTTTTCTTCAATAAAATGGGTAGAGAGATGGATATTTCAATTAAAAAAAATAAAGCACAATCTTTTTATGCTTGGATTGTAGACAATCTGCGCTCACAACGCAGCAAACCTTGGCAACAATTAGGTGTTTGGTTTTTTGTCTTGTCCATGACTGTTTTATGGTTACAACACTGATTGTACGGATAAAAATCTCACATAGCGGATTTTTTTGCGGTTCCAACCGTCTTGTATAGCCGGTGTTTTATAGACAGCCTTATGTACGCGAGGTTACTGATTACCGTATTCCCGGCAGTCATCTCGCCAGACCACTGGCTAAAATCAGCCGGATTTAAATCTAGCCTTGTCCGGTTACTCAACTAATTTCTCTTAAAACTCCGTAATTAACGCTATGGCGTGAATATTACCCGGACTTGTGAATTTTGCCTAGATGTTTGGATTGCTTGGGTTTACAATTTAAAACCAGCATCGGGTCTAAAATTCATCGCTTCCTCTTTACAACGGACCTGACCACTTTCCTGTTTCACACCGGGAGGAAAATAATGGCTATCCTGGCTTTGGGTTTTTGCCTATTCATATGCGGTTTTGGTATACTTGGGCTAGTTTCCGTTCCAAGCCTGCAAAAATTGGTTTACTGGTTCGACAGTTTAACCGGCTGGCTACTGGCGGCGGCTTTCAGGATTATTTTAGGTTCTACTCTGGCCTATATCGCCCAAACGACTGTCTGGCCGCTGTTTACGATGGCGCTGGCTTTCATTATGATTGCCGGCGGGGTGATTTTACTGTTGCTGGGTATTAAACGCTTTCATAAAATTATCGAGTGGTGGTGCGGGCAAAGTATAAGCTTGATTCGGGGCTGGTCGGTACTCGCGCTCGCTGCCGGCTTGGGCTTGAGTTATTTGGTTTGGGGGGCGGCCGTTGCCGCCTGATGGTTTTGATAGATGCAGCATAAACAATCCGGAGTTACAACATGCTTGAAGGTATTCTTGTCTTAATTATTTCCTTATTTTCCTAAGCAAACCGGTGGTGTATTGCCAAGGTTGCATATAATCCGAATGGCGTTTACTTTTATTTGATATTGATGACTTAAATATAGGATGTGCCGGCAGGAATTTGCTCCTGCAATTCCTGCATACACTACATCCATGTAGATAACAGGAATTTGCTCCTGCAATTCCTGCATACACTACATCCATGTAGATAACAGGAATTTGCTCCTGCAATTCCTGCATACACTACATCCATGTAGATAACAGGAATTTGCTCCTGCAATTCCTGCATACACTACATCCATGTAGATAACAGGAATTTGCTCCTGCAATTCCTGCATACACTACATCCATGTAGATAACAGGAATTTGCTCCTGCAATTCCTGCATACACTACATCCATGTAGATAAACAAAGAGATGCGCCGCCCGCTGGAGACTGTGAAAGAATTAACTTTAGGATGGGTAGAGCGGTAGCGAAACCCATCATTGTAGGCCTAATGATGGGTTTCACTATCGTTCTACCCATCCTACGAGTGCTTTACGTTGTATTTTAACTTATTGTTTTGCAGAGCATATTTTGTTAAGTAAGCTGCACTCAGATCTTATCTGGTTTTTTTATGGATGCTTTGTTAAATTTTTATTCCCATCTTGATCTGCACATGCTGGCATTGATTGCGCTGGCGGGTTTATACGCCGGCACGCAAAACACTCTGGCCGGCGGCGGCTCGTTTATCACTTTTCCCACCTTATTACTGGCGGGTTTAAATCCTTTAGCCGCCAATATGACTTCCACCGTGGCCTTATTTCCCAACCAGATCACTTCCAGTCTGGCCGGACGCAAACTGGCCGGCGACGTGGGCAAACTCAGACTGCGCTGGCTATTTGCGCTTAGCGTCTGCGGCGGTCTGGCCGGTGCGTTGTTATTGCTGATCACCCCCGTGCAGATTTTCTCCAAGCTGGTTCCCTGGCTGGTTTTATTTGCCACCGCATTGTTCGCCTGGGGTAGTTTTTTAAGAAAACCTCTGCATGCCCGGCGCTTGCCTGTAGCGGTTCTGGCCGGCGCGCAATTTATGATAGGCGTGTACGGCGGCTATTTTGGCGGCGGCATCGGCTTTTTAATGCTCGCCACGCTGACCATGGCCGGTCAGGCAGTGCGAATGGCCACGGCCACCAAAAATATGCTGGCGATGGCCATGAATGCTTCGGCGGTGCTGATATTTGCCTAAGCAGCCAAAGAGAGAGCGGCAGGGCCGCTATCAGGGTCTTTCGAAGGTTAGACCCGCTCAACATAGGCCTGGTGAAGACTGCGGGCAGGGAAAGAAGGGAGGTTTCCTTGGTCAGTCCAGCGGCGCCGAGCCAGCCGGTTGCCCCTCGGCCGGCTTCGAAGGCCATCAGCGCAGCCGCAATAAGCGCCGTGGCCAGCAGGTCGGTCATGGCGTGGCGCACGCATTCCATGGTTCCAACTGAGAAAAGGAACCCGGTCCAAACGGCAAACGACCGAGCGCTATCGACCGACAGAATTCGCCAGAACAATCCAGCTGGCAAGCCACACCCCGATATTGAGCGCGGAATAGACCTGAAAAATCCAGGGCTCACGCCCGGCGGCGAGCGGATCCATGCAAGCGCCGGCAACAGAATCCGGCGCGCCCGATAGCCAAGGTTGTCTATTACAGAATTGAACTCGGAATCATCAAGGAGCGGATGGTACGCAATCTGGCAGTACCATATTCCGTCGTGATTTCCTTT
>CAVUMJ010000154.1:0-12385 GCA_963741375.1 uncultured Pseudomonadota bacterium | reverse complement strand
GGTCACAGCTAAAGTCGCCATGGTTAAGGCCGTCAACAAAGAAATGTTTAGATAAAAAAGGTAAATACCTATGGACTTTATGGCGTTATTGGCTTTGATGGTGGAAAAAAAAGCCTCAGACCTATTTATCACTGCCGGGAAAGCGCCTTCAATGAAAATTGATGGCAAGGTAGTTGAAGTTGCCAAAAATGCGCTTACTGCCGAGCAATCCTCAAAAGTGGTGCTAAGTATCATGGAGCCGCGGCAAAAAGACGAGTTTGAGAGGACGAAAGAATGTCAATTTGCCTTAAGCGTCACTGATTTGGGGCGTTTTAGGGTTAGCGCCTTTACTCAGCGAGATGCTGCAGGAATGGTGTTAAGGCGGATCGAAACGAATATTCCGGCAGCGGAAGACTTGCATTTGCCGCCTGTTTTAAAAGAATTGATCATGTATAAGCGTGGTTTGGTCATTTTTGTCGGCGCCACAGGGACAGGTAAATCAACTTCCCTGGCTGCCCTGCTTCGGCATCGTAACGAAAACACCAATGGTCACATTATTACTATTGAGGATCCTATTGAGTTTGTGCATCCGCATCTGGGGTGCATTATTACTCAGCGTGAAGTAGGTCTGGATACCGAATCCTATGAAGTGGCGCTGAAAAATACCCTGCGGCAGGCGCCGGATGTCATTCTGATTGGTGAGGTTAGAACTCGTGAAACCATGCAGCATGCCATCACATTTGCAGAAACCGGTCATCTTTGTTTGTGTACTTTGCACGCCAATAATGCTAATCAGGCCTTGGATCGTATTTTACATTTCTTTCCGGATGAAATGCACGGTCAGTTATTCATGGATTTGTCGCTGAATTTACGTGGTATTGTTGCCCAGCAATTAATCAAACGTGCTGATGGCAATGGCCGTTATCCGGCGATTGAAATCATGCTCAATACGCCTCTGGTTGCGGATTTGATTCGCAAGGGAGAAGTCCATAAACTCAAGGAACTGATGAAAAATTCCAGAGAGCATGGCATGCAGACTTTTGATCAGGCCTTGTTCGATCTATATTCTGCCGGTAAAATTAGCTATGATGATGCGCTAAATGCTGCAGATTCCCGAAATGAAGTTAGATTGATGATTAAACTTGGCGCAGATAATGCCGGTTACGATAACCCCGAAATAAGTTTGAATGATGATGAAGCAACTACTGTTATCTATAGATAATCGATAATGTTTGTACCGGTTTTAAAAATTTCTTTACACTGCATAGTTTTATGGGGTTGGATTTTGTTGTTAAGTGGTTGTGCCGCGACACAGCAGAAATCAGCAGAAAACACCAAGCCGGCTAAGCCATCTATAACTGAATCAGCCGTTCAAACAGCTAAACCATCTACTGCTGCGCAACCAGCCATAAAAGCTGTTGGTTCTTATCGCGCCGCAACCATTGCCGGTGATTTTAGCGGTTACCCGGCTTTGAATCAGTTTGTCGATCAAATGGTGCAAAAGCACAGTTTCCAGAGAGAATATTTATACGGAGTTTTTTCTCAAGCCAAACGCAAACAATGGACTTTGGATTATCTGCATCAGTCGGATTTAAGTTTAAAATCCAAGCCGGGTAGAGGTAGCTGGAGCCGCTATCGCAGTAAATTTCTTGACGACAGACACATTAGTGGCGGAGTCAGTTTTTGGCAAAAATATCAACCGGCTTTAAAGCGCGCCAGTCAGCAATATGGGGTGCCTGCCGAATATATTCTGGGCATCATGGCAGTGGAAACCAGTTTTGGCGGTAATGTCGGTAATCACCGGGTAATAGATGCCTTAACCACCCTGGGTTTTGATTATCAACGCCGTGGTGAGTATTTTCGTAGTGAATTGGAAAACTTTTTGGTCATGACCGGAACAGAAGCGCTGGACCCGGCCAAACCTGTCGGTTCATTTGCCGGGGCTATGGGTTTGGGACAGTTCATGCCCAGCAGTTTTTTGCAATGGGCAGTTGATTTTAACGGCGACGGCCGCAGGGATTTATGGGACCCGGAAGACGCCATTGGCAGCATTGCCAACTATTTTGCCCAGCACGGCTGGCAACGAGGCCAACCGGTTGTTAGTGACGTCAGAGTGAATGACAGCAAAACCATGAGCCTGGAGCCCGGTTTGGACAACCAGTATACGCTGGCATCACTCGGTCAGGCAGGTATTACTCCGGTGGGGCATTGCAATAGTGATTATCCTTTGCGATTACTCTTGCTTAAGCATCAGGACCGCGATGAATATCTATTAGGGCACCCCAATTTCTATGCGATTACCCGATATAATCAGAGTACATATTATGCTATGGCAGTCCATGAACTGGCGCAATCCATCAAGACCGCCTATCAAAAAACTGGTTCCGCAAAGGCCGGATGATGATAGTAAATGATTAACAACGAATAGTGATCTTGCTTGGGCAATGGAAGTTTAGGGCTTAAATGAGCGAGAAATCTTAAATAAAGATTTCTCGCTCAAACTTGAGCAAGCCTTAGAAACCCATTGTATAAGTTATATAGGCTGTTTTAGTATCCACAGGTAGATAGGCCTCCTGCCGCCAAATAGTGGTCAAGCCGATTCTCTGCCCTCTTTCCAAGTCATAATTTACACCAAAGGTCATGACTGCACGAGTTTGTTGAATATTTGAATTTAAGGCAATTGGGGTTAAACCTGCAAGACCTGTGGCAACATAGTTACTAAAATAGTTGTACATATCCTGTTCAAATCCGGCGCTACCGAATAGTGATGTATCTTCCAAAACGTGTCCGGACATTCTTATTCCCACTAACGCAGTGGTACTGTCTTGATGTAATGTATTGTAGGTCAATGGATTAACTAAACTTGGCGAAGTTTCCGTATAGCCCTGCATTGTCAGCGAAGTATGCCGCACACCAAAATAAGGAGCGGTTAACCACTCCGGCGTTAGTTTAATGCCGTAACTAACAACTGCTGCTCCGGCTACGGTATTTACACCGGTTGCACCAATACCTAATTCCGAAGTACCGACAGCGATTCGGCTCATATAAAGATTGCTGTTGTTATAACCAGCCGATAATTTAACTTCAAAACCGCTTCTATCTTGATTTTCATTCCAAACACCAAACATGCCAAGCAGCGGAGTATTACTGCGGAAAGAAGCAATTGAGCCAACAGTGGTGTTATAAAGATTTTGATCCACATAGGCGCCAATGCGAATATTGTCGTCTAATTTGTATGCACCAATAATCATGGCGTCAGTGGTGTTGGCATGAGAAACACTGGCGTTGGAGTAGCGTCCCCCCGTTGATAAACATAGGCCTGCCTTATCGAATAAGGTACAGTCGTAGTTCATGCTATTATTAATAGTGCCGGTTTGGATGGCAGAAATACCGTGTATAGCCGCAACATTATATGCTAAAGCCGTCTGAGTATCCGAGGCAGTTGGGCTGCCTCCTCCGGACAAACTACTCGCACTAACCACCTGACTCTGATTAATCGGAGCCGCACCGGTTCCGTGATAAGTTCCTGTTGTCGTATAGATTCGATAGCCCTCAAAAGTAAACTGGCCTGCGACGTCTATTACAGTAAAGTGCAAGTGAGTAGCGGTATTAATCGCCGCTTGAGCCAACAAAGGATCATTAACAAGTAACTCAGTCGAGTTTTGAGTTATTAACCCAGCCAATGGATGGCTATAATAAAAAGTATCGGTGTAAGAACCAATGGTAATCTTTATCGCATCACCAGCTACCCAGTTTTTGGTTGCATCTGCTCCAGCAGTTTGGTAAAAGTATAAACTCAACTGTCCATTTGCTGCTAATGAGGGTGTTTCCGCTTCAAAACCGTTGGCATTTTGAGTAATCTGAAGTCCAGTGCCTGCAGTTAGATTAATGGGCGTATTTTGATTTGATTGGGTAAACAAGTGGCCTGCATTCGCTGTGCCGGACAAGCAAACCAGCAACGGAAGTAAAAATATCATTTTTAAACCTATAGTCATTAAAACCTCATTATTATTGTTATTTTACGTACTAAGAATATAGTAGTTTAAAATAGCAACTCATAATGGTCATTAATACAAAAATGACTAGCTAGTCACAAAAAAAGTGGATAGATAACGAATGGGTAAAACTTTAAGCGTCCACTTTATGCTAGGTGTTTAAATAACTTTGATCGGGCAATTGGGTTGCTGATTTTCCAAATGCAACTATCCACATAATAGTGGTGTATGCTGACACAGGAAGCGATGACTATAGCCAGCGGGTATTTTTCAGTTAAACGAGAAATGGATTCCGGAAGCCAAAAAACGGCCAAACCTGAAAGCACCAGTAATACATAATAAGCCACACTCCAATTCAATTGCTTTGCTTTGTTAAAATTGACGCTCTGTGTCAGTCTTGCATTCAATTCAACTCTATACGGAAAGCCAAGGTACTGCAAAGAGTGGGAGAGTTGGACAAGAATGTAGGCTTCAGGCATAAAATACAATGTGAAGTACCACAGATAGATCGATAACCAGGAAGCAATTATTCTGGCGTCAGGGATTCTGTTAATCCTTCCTGCGATTTTCAGCCACACGCCTATGCCCAAAGCAAATGAAATACAGCATGCAATGTTCAAAAATTGAAAGACAACAGCATGATAGTCATTGATCAAACCACCAAACCAGTGCGGCGGCAAGTCTTGCGCACCCCAAACCACATGCCACAACAAAAGCAATCTTAATCCTGATCGAATAAAAAGACTCTCGTAAAAAGTCAACTTAATTGCTGAAAGCACAGAAAAAGTTGAAATCATTCCCCAGGCCTGACCGGTATAATGCCATGCCAAATAAAATGCGGCGACCAACCAAATCAAATAGGCAATATCCTGATTAACCGATACGCTTGACCAGGATACGCGCCCACTTGTCATTACCGAAATAAAAACAATACTCACCAGCAATAACGGTAAATAGATAGTGGCAACCTTATAGCTTTGGATATTATTCAATGGCCTGTAAAGCAAACCATAAGAAGCCATAAAATGCGGCCAATTTATCAATGTATGGAATATAAAAGCACCGCCGAACCAAGACAAATGAGTGATCGATACTGCTTCCTGGCCTTTGATCAACAAGTACAACAAAAGAAAACTCATCACCAAAATTGAAATTCCGCCAGTCAACCAGAAATCCAAGCGCAGAGAAACAATGTACCCAATTTTCATTTTAGCGGCATTGAGTTCTGAGCAGGTTTTACTGATTTTTGTTTTCATCTCAAGCTTATTCTTTTCGCGGTTTCTAGAATCATAGATGATCTATTGCTCTTAAAGCCAATGCCTGAATAGTCAACCCTGGCGATTCGCCGCCGCCGGAGCTTGGAAAAACACTACCATCAACAATTAAAAGATTTTTCCAGCGGTGACTACGGCAAAAAGTATCGACGACAGAGTCAGCCGGGCTTTCTCCCATGCGACAGGTGCCAAATACGTGAGTAGAACTAAAGATGTCATAAGAACTGAACTCTTCGAAAATATCTTGGGCGCCGGTCTCATTTAAAATTTCCCGGCACATTTTAGCCATGAATTCAATCCGCTTAATCGCCATTTCGTCGACATAGCTGTTTATTCTAGCGAGCGGAATAGCGTGGACGTCTTTTTGGGAAGGATCTAAATCAATAAATGATTGGGAATGCGGAAGACTTTCGCAAATACCTGATAACGATAAAACATGTCCAAATAACTGTCTCATCGATTGTTTATGCGCCTGCCCCCAACCTTTGACTACCCGGCGAGCATAATTGACGGGGCCAATTAAATCAGATTCGGCCACAGACGGCGAAAAGCGGCACCCTCCGATTACCCCTGGAATGGCATTGGGCGCGTTGTAATCCCAACATATACTGTCAACAGGTAAGCCTCGATGACTGCCGATGGTATTCGGATGTAAGGCATTACTTGTCCATAACAATGTTTCCATAAAGTTTTTACCTACTTGACCGGATTCATTGGCTAAACCATTCGGGGAATGTTGACTTGCCGAAGCTAGAAGGAGTCTTGGGGTTTCAATAGCGCCTGCCGATAAAACCAGTATTGGCGCATCAATAAAATGCTCTCCTTTATGATCTTTATATTGAACACCTTTAATACGATCATTGTTTAAGGTTTTAATGCCCGTAACGACTCGTTCAGGGTAAATATCACAAAACCCGGTTGCCACTGCCTCTCTTAAATAAGTCACATCTATACTGCCCTTATCGGTTCTTGGACAGCCTTTAAGACAACAATTACAGTAATTGCACGGCAGTCGGTTTCCTCGAGCCTGAGGAAGTACCGCTAATGAATTCTCAATTAGTTTTAAACCTTTGTTCTTAAACCCTCGGGCAAGGATGGCGCTGCTATGTCCGGTTGGATGTGCTTTATAGGGATAGGCTGATGAACGGGGATGATAAACATCTTGATCAGGCCCGGCCACACCAACAATCATCTCGGCAGAACGATAATATGGTTCCAGATCCTGATAGCTCATGGGCCAGTCAGCTGCTACGCCGAACCGGCTTCGCATTTTCATTGATAGAGGATTAAAACGATGAGCTTCACCGGTAAAATGCAATGAGCTCCCGCCAACAGCTCTGACATGATGGTATTGAGCGCCAAGCCGAAAATCGCTTTGATTCAAATAGCCTGAAACATGATTCCAAGATCGGAGATGGGTCAGATTGACGGAGAGAGGCTGCATTTTTCCAAAAACGTATTTTCCTTGGCTACCCGGCTTAACAGGAAATCCTTCTTCCCAGTTTGGCTTATCGGCACGGTAATCAACAAAGGGGTCATACTTAGGACCGGCCTCCAATATCAACACATGTAAGCCTTTTTTAGCCAGAGCCCACGCACAAGTACCTCCGCCGGCTCCCGAACCCACAATCACCACATCATATTTTTTACCCACTAAGCCTTGCCTTGAAGTGAATTCATGTAATCAGGATAACCGCTTGGTTGCGGAGGGAATCGCAAATTAAACCCTTTTACTGCCGCCGACTCGGTATAGTAGAAACCAAACAGATCATATTTTACGCGCTCAAAGAATAACTTTGGAATAGAGTTTTGCTGGCTATTCTCAGCAATGCCGACAACCGACTCTCTTTGACTGGAGCTCAAATTATCGAAATCGGTTCGGTATAAAGCTTGTGATTGGAGATTTAGCCATTCGCACCCGCGTTCCAATAACAGGGTGTAGTTATCAATTCGCTTAGCGTGTTTAACCAGTTTGTGCTCTAAACCAAGCATGGATGCAGACGGTGAAATGTTATCCTCTGGAATCAACGTATCCAAAAAAGAAGCCAATGTTCCGGATTTTGGCTTTCTCAACGCTGCTGCACCACTTCTTGGCAGTAGCGCATATCCGGATAAAGACAGTATTGATTGCAATAGCAGTTTAATAAATAGTCTTCTTTTCATCAATGTAACCTATGCTAATGATTTATTATGCTCAGATCTATATAACATAAAGAATTAAGGCATAAATTGAGAAAAATTAACAATCTTTTAATGTATAACAGTTGCCGTCATCCGTTGCTGTCGATTGAAAACATTTACGGTATTTCATTTATTGATTAGGCTGTAAAAATAAGTCGATACACTCGCCTTTCCCCCGAAAACCGATAAGGCATCTATAATTTTATTTTAGACTTGCTTAAGCCTAAAATACAATCCATTTAGGCAATTTGCAGTTCTTTATTATTTGGCTTATTTCTTAAAAAATTATGAAACTAATTGTTATTTTTTCACTTATGCTGTTATTTTCCAGCGTTGTTTTTGCTGACTTGAAGACCGGAATAGAAGCGGCAAGTAACGGCGACTATAAAACAGCAGTAGACGAATGGACCAAATTGGCTACTTCGGGCGACAAAGAAGCTCAATACAATTTAGGCGCTTTGCTTTTTTCGGGAAAAGTCGGGGGTAAGCAAGATATTAAAAACGGCTTAAAATGGTTAGAAAAAGCCACCGAAGCCAATCATCCGGAAGCAGCGTATTCTCTTGGCTTAATCTATTATACCGGAGCCCAAGGCATTCCCAAGGATTATAAGCGAGCCTACCAGGCATTCTTAAAATCAGCTAATAACGGCAACCCAAATGCTCAATTTACCATTGGAACCATGTATACAAATGGTAATGGCGTCGAGAAAAATATTGCATCTGCAGTAGACTGGTATCGCAAAGCAGCAGTACAAGGAAATGCTTTGGCCCAATACAATCTAGGTATTTTTTACTCTACTGGTGAAGTTGTCGGCAAAGATGCGTCAATAGCCTTGCAATGGTTTAGCAAGTCTGCCGATCAGGGGTATGTAGGAGCCCAATATAATTTGGCCAGAATGTATAGAGATGGTCAAGGTGTCAGTGTTGACCTCGCATTGTCAAAAATGTGGTTCATCAAAGCCGCTGCACAAGGCAATCTCGAAGCGCAGTATGCGCTTGGCTTCATGGCCTACACAGGTATGGGTGATGAACAAAATTATCAGGAAGCAAACGAATGGTTCCAGCGTGCAGCAAAAGGTTGGGATAAGAATGCACAATTCCATTTAAGTGAAATTTACAAGGATGGCAAAGGGGTTAGTGTTGATCTGATAGAAGCCTATAAATGGTCCGATTTGGCCGCCTCCAGTGGTCACGAAGATGCCCACTTCTTACGCTCTGCCATTGCCGCAAAATTGTCAATAGCTGATATAGAAAGAGCCCACAACATCGCCCAGGATTGGTTCGACACCAATCACAAGATTCCTCACAAACATTTAGAGATGAAACCACATTCTCATTAAGTATAAATGAGTCAATTTTCAAAAGTCTCAGGGTAATTTTAATAATCTTGGCTGAATTAGTTGGAAATTAGAGACTTTATAAGGCGGATTCGGCGGCAGAAATTTTCCCAGATAGGCCGCTAAGGCATTCACATCCTGTTCGCCAACTCGTCTATCTGTGCCTAGTTTAAAGACACTAAAATTATCGCCACCTGTAGACAGGTAATCGCTCACAGTGATCCGGTAAATTTGCATTGGCGTGGTGACAACACCATCGCTAATCAAACTGTCTACGGTTGTCACGTTGCCGGATTCATCATAATGACTCAGGCTGACATGACGAATTTTAGAGCAAGCCGGGGCCGCCTCGCTCCATTCCACATGCAGACCTTTGGAGACTTGCAGAATACGTCGTACTGTTTGCCGGTTTTTACTGACGCCGTCGCTTAATGAACAATCCTGACCAATAAATTGTTGCTCCAATGCATCTTTGATTTGTTGGCTGGTTAAATTCATCGTGACCAGGGTATTGCCAAATGGCTGGGTATTAAAAGCCTCGCCATAACTTATCCGGTAAGGATAGGTCTTGTCTTTGGCGATAAAACCTGGTCCGCGTATGCCTCCCGGATTGATTAGGGCGATTTGGGCTCCGCCATTATTTTCAGAGGAAGTCGCCTGTAATTGTGCATCGGCAATCAGATCGCCTGCGGCATTTTCGCCGTTGTTGTTGGCATGATTGTCAATCTGTTCAGCTATGCTGCCTATCGCTTTGGTCTGCAAAGGCTGAACCAGCTCTGCATAATGATCGATAATAGCCTTAATTTTCGGGTCGGCTTGATAAGCCGGATTGTGGCGGTCAATAGTAAGATTCTTTGCAATAACTTTGGTGACGTCTCCTGAGCGTTCATCAATAGTCAAATCAATATCTGTTATTACTTTGCCGTAAGAGTTTGCCTGGGTTACCGGAATGGGGCGGCTCTGCCGATTTGGGAAATGACAGATAAAACCGGTATGACTGTGACCGGAAATCACTAAATCAACTGCGTTATCCAGTTTGCTGACAATATCGGCAAGCGGAGAAGGTTGGAAAGTTGCAGAGCAGTCGTTGATAAAACTGCCGGTTGCCGGTTCGGCAGCCGTGCCTTGATGCAGTAAAACCACAATGGCCTGGACGCCTTTGCCAAGCAATGTTGGAATAAGGGCATTGATTGATTCAACTTCGTCCTTAAAAATTAAACCTTGCACACCGTTCGGATTGACGATTTGTGGAGTTTCTTTTAAAGGTAAGCCGATAAAAGCCACCCGGAATTTGTTTTGACCGGCTTTAAAAGTTTTAATGGCATAAGCCGGGAAAATCGGCTTATGATTTTTACTGTTGATAACGTTTGCCGCCAGAAATTTAAATTTGGCGCCGAAAAACATGGGATTGGGGCCTTTACAGGAATTAGCGTCATGCGGATGGCAACCGCCATTTTGCATGCGTTGCAATTCTTTTAGGCCTTCGTCAAACTCATGATTGCCAACAGCATTATAGTCTAGCCCTAGCTGGTTCATGATTTCTATGGTGGCTTCGTCGTGAAAGTAACCTGAAATCAAAGGGCTGGCTCCTATTAAATCGCCAGCGGAAACTACTGCATTATTAGGATTCTCTTCCTTTAAGGCATTAATATATGCAGCCAGCATATCGGCGCCGCCTGCATTGGTGTCAAAAGTGTTTGTGCCTGGGCCACCGGGCTGTATGGGATACATGCCCGGAGACTCAAGATTGCCGTGAAAATCGTTGAAGCTGATAATTTTAACCGTAAAGGTATTGGCAGCCTGACTCAGGTTAGAGACAGCAAATACTAGATAGCAGCCTAATAGCAACTGTATAAGTTTCATGAGCTGATTCCTTACAAAGGTGAATAGATTTTCATAACCTCCAAATATAGGTATCTATTAGATAATCGCGATATGACATGCTGATGACGCGTCATAAAAACTGAATATTCAATCCCAGGTCTTTAGGGGTAAATTTCAGGAAAAAATTGAGCCGACATCCCGGTATTGTTCCAAAATGCCGAATATCTCGGCGATGGGTTTATAGGTTATCTTGCCTTGATAGGTATTTAAAGCTTTGGCAAATCCGGGATCAGAAGACAAGGCCGCCGCCAGACCCTGGTCGGCCAGTTTGATCACATAGGGCAGCGTGGTTTCCGTTAAGGCTAATGTTGATGTTCGCGGATATGCGCCGGGCATGTTGCTAACACAATAGTGAATTACGCCATGCTTGGTATAGACAGGATTATCATGGGTGGTGGCATGAGCTGTTGCTATGCAGCCGCCCTGGTCGATACTGACGTCGACAATCACTGAGCCGGGCTGCATGGATTTTACCATGTCTTCAGTGACTAAATGTTCGGCGCGGGCGCCTGGCGTCAATATGGCGCCAACCAGCAAATCAGTGTCCGGCAGCTTAGCAGCAATGATTTCGGCATCGGAAATGACGAATTCAATTTCAGCAGAAATCTCTCTGCGCAAACGTTCGCCGTTTTCTGCAATTAATCCGGCAACGGTCACATTTGCACCCAGGCCTATTGCCGTTCTCGCAGCATGACTACCAACCACTCCATCGCCCAGGATCAAGACTTTGCCAAAACGTTTGCCAAGAACCGAGCCCAGCATCATACCTTTGCCGCCATGATACGCTGCTAAAAAATGGCTGCCCATTTGCACCGCCATATTACCCGCTACGGCACTCATGGGCGCCAGTAATGGCAGTCTACCTTGAGCGTCTTCAAGGGTTTCATAGGCGACGGCGCTGGTTTTGCCGGTCAGCAATGCCTCGGTTAGCGCCAAAGGCACGCCAGCCAAATGAAAATAGGTAAAAACGATCTGCTGCTTAAGAAAAGCATATTCCGGTTCAATAGGTTCCTTAACCTTAATGACCAGTTCTTTGTCCCAGGCCTCAGCCGTTGTGACGATTTTTGCGCCGGCTTGCCGGTATGCTTCGTTGCTAAAGCCTGAACCGATTCCGGCATCCTGTTCGATAAAAACCTGATGTTGTTTTGAGGTTAGGATTTCAACTCCTGAAGGGGTTAAGCCAACACGATTTTCTTTGGTTTTTATTTCCTTGATCAGACCGATTTGCATTACAAAATTCCTGGATTGATTAAAGCGTAAGTATTACTCAGTTGTAATGGGTTTATCAATGGCATAAAAACAAAATAGATTGTTTCTTGGCAGTTGCCTTAAAGCATTGTTCTATTTATCTACGTATTGATCAATATTTTACTTGAGGACGATACGATTAGGATTATTGTCTATGTGTTGCCCAGGAAAGTAATTCATTAATAAAATATTTCATATAAGAAGGCAGGTACATATGCTTTAAATAAGCGATCTTGGTAATTGAGCGTGGGATAAGGGCCGCTAAATCCAAAGCAATCAAATCCTTGTCGTTATTAGGTTCGTAAGAAGTGCTGGCAATGATGCCGACGCCCAATCCTAATCTGACATAAGTTTTAATAATATCCGAGTCTGCGGCGGATAACGTAATATCTAGTTCTTTACCGGCTTTTCTAAACGATTTTTCAATATTGGATCGACCGGTGAATCCAGGCGAATAGGTGAGAATTGGGAAAGACGCCACTCTTTC
>CAVUMJ010000153.1:0-4109 GCA_963741375.1 uncultured Pseudomonadota bacterium | reverse complement strand
AGCCAATTTGCAGACCGATAAAGCCGACCGTAACCGCAAGGACCCGGGTTAATAAATTTGTTTATTTGTGCAGGCAGTCATTCAGCCGGATAGCGTTCTGGCCTTTATAAGACCAATACTTATTTTTGATATGGCCGTTCGGATAAAAGTTCCCAATTCAAAAAGCCCGGACATGACTATTAGGCTTTAGGAATAAAAAGCCCGCATATTGCGGGCCGTCCTGTTTGTTTTTTATTGTTATATTTGGACGCCTGCTTTAAAAGCAGTTTAGTAAAGCAGTTACTGTTTATTATAGTTATTATGCGCCTTGATTACAGGCCGCTTCCCTCCCCCTTTTAAAGATAGACGACCCAGCAGGATCGGCTTTGCTCTGTCAAGGTGGGCAAAGTGTATGAAAAAAAAATTCCCGTGTCTATAAAAAAAATTTTTTTTTTATAGAATTTGTTTCGGATCGAAATTATTTTTTTTATAAAACATTATGTTAATCATTTTAGCCTGAATTAAATTTTTAAATTTGCGCGATCAATTATGATTAAATGTCATACCTATATGAATTTTTTTCTAAACAACACGCTACTTTGATAGTCGTTGGAGGTGTAGAGCAATAGTGAAACCTATTAATTTTGTCTACAGACATTACATACAGTGAGTATGATAATGTCTGTGCGTTTAGGTTTAGTCTGTGTAGGGTAGACGTGACAGAAAAGGACTCTGGTGTTCACAGTAACAGAAATTAATTTAACCTGACCCAAATGGCACTTACTTAGCAATTTATTTAATATAAAACAATTACTTGAAAATGTGATGCAGCTAATTTAGGATATTGCCGAACGGTAGTGAAGCGCATTAATCGCGACCGATGCGCTTCGTTTTACTCAGCACATCCTATCTATAAGTTATTGATAAGAAAATAACTTATGCCTTAAGTCAGTGCTATTAGAAACTGCCCCTTTTTTTGACCCTTTTTTTCCTTTTTTCTTAAATCCTTGCAAGGAGAAAAAATGAGAACTTTTTTTCAGCGCAATGCTTACCTTCTGGTGCTGTTCGTCCCAACAGCTATCTATGTCTTAAGCTATAGCTTGTTTGAAATTAACGCACAAAGCAGCTTAGATATAAAGCAACACATTATTGACACCATCAAAAAGCATCAAGAATCCCCTGTTTCCGAAATTCTGGAATTCCAACTAAGAATCCTATGGATTGGCAGTGGTTTGCTATTAATTGTCACTTATATCAGCTCCTTGGCTTGGTGCGCTACGATCATTAGCCGGTGCTACTCCGGCATCCATATTGCTAAATTAGCAATAGTCGGATTGCCGATTTTGGCGTTGGCTCTAATACAAATCTGTTATGTGAATCCTCAAAGCGCAATGTATAACAATATCTTTGATACGACATACCAGTCGTTAGCCGCATCCTCCTTAAATCATGAGGAGGATATTAAGAAAGTTTATAACATAATTTTATTTATCAATATATTAGCCGACATTGCCCCGGTTTTTATCATGTTTGCGATCTGTAGTTCGATATCCTGGCTCATTGGGCAGGGCACTCAAAAATTGGAGTTCTACATAAAACGCATGGAATACCTGAAACAAGGCATCATGATTGGTTCGGCAGTGCTTTTATCCGGAATTATCCACATGTTCGCTTGGATGCAATTGCCGATAGCGATGGTAGGGGAAGGGGAAAGAGCATTAAAAAACAGGATTCTTGATCTGGCATCTTCGACATGCCAATACTGGGGTGTCGTGGCCACATTGTCCTTGCTTTTTCTCTATGCGTCTGCCGCAATTTACTGGCAAGCCCGGACGCAGGAAGCTTTAACGGAGATGCAGCCAGACTTCGACATTCCACAGTGGATGGAAGAAAATGGCATTGCCTTCTCCTGGAAAAAGGACGCATTACATGTCGGCGGTATGTTGGCCCCAACTATCATTAGCGCTTTGAGTCACGCCCTTTCAGCGGATTAAGGAATAGTTGGGAGACCCCCGTCAGGAAACGGAAATGCTTTAGCGCTCAGCCTTGCGTTTTTCCTGTTCATCGCTTTGATAGAAACTCAGCCTTTCATTGATGATGGCCAGCAATTGATAACTCAGGTCTTTCTCCTCTCTGGCCAGGCGGATTTGCATAATCGCTTCCGGAGTTTGGCCAATCGCATAATAATATTCGGCCAGATAGCGGTGCGATTCGCCGGGATGGTGGAGATCGGCATAAATTGAATCAACGGGGTCATCAACGGGGTCAGACTCGATTGATTTTGTATGAAATATAGAGTATTCTAAACTCTTAATTAAATATGGTAAACCCCCGGCTATGCCGGGGGACTCCCAAAGGTTTGACCTATAAGTCGGTCTTGATCATTCTCTTTAACTCGACCAAGAGTAAGGAGAATAAACCATGCGAGAGTATCAAAGTTTGAGCCATACGAAGTGGAATTGCAAATACCACGTCGTGTTCATACCGAAAAGAAGAAAGAAAGTGATATTTGGTAAGTTGCGTAAGCATTTAGGGCAACTATTGCATGAACTAGCGAAACAAAAAGGTTGTGAAATAGTAGAGGGGCATCTTATGCCTGATCACGTTCACATGTGTATAAGCATACCGCCCAAATATGCCGTATCGAATGTAGTAGGTTTTATAAAAGGGAAGAGCGCCATATCCATTGCCAGACAGTTTATGGGAAAGACCAAAAACTTTACTGGAGAAAATTTCTTGGCAAGAGGTTATTTCGTCTCAACAGTAGGATTGGATGAGGAAGTTGTCAGGGCATATATCAGGGAGCAAGAAAAAGAAGAGGTTCGATACGAACAACTTGACTTGCTAAAATAGTTTATCGCCTTTAGGCGATTCACGAATAGGCCCCTTTGAGGGGCTAACATTAATAAGCCCCCGGCTTTGCCGGGGGTGATTTAACTTGCTTAGAATGTAAGAACATGGCACGTCTAGGTAAAATGATAATTCCTAGTTAGCTGCACAATCAATCGAGTCTGACCCCGTTGATTCTTGGACCCCGTTGATTCTTGAACGTTAACGTACAATTTTTCGTAATTCTGTGCCCCCTTCCTATTATGGTTTCGACCTTGGCCAAGGATCACTTGGCTCCACGTGACTAGGTGGTTTAAATAATCTTGGTGGTTCTGAATCGTATTTAGGTGCTGGTGCTTCAGCCGGTGCTGGTGCTGATTCGTATATAAGTGGTGCGTCATGAATGGCTCGAGCAGTCTCGGAAATTGAAAACCATATAATAATAGCAACTGAAAATATAACACCAATAACACTAATGATAATTAGCTTCTTACTACCTTGTTTCTTAGTCAGTATCGCCCACAATATAGCTATTAATCCAAAGAATATGCCTATTAATGGGATGAAAGCCAGCCACCCTAAAATAAACGGAAAAATCCCAAGCTTTTCATTCGCCATAAAATATTCTGTCTGATTTTTGTTTTTCGGTATTTTATAAATTTGTATATTGATTATTTATCAGGGACAAAGAATAAACTAACAGGAAGTTCATTTAATACTTCGGCCTCACAAACCCTTTTAATTTTAGGTTTATATAGCGTCTCTGGGGTTTTCACAACCAGCATTTTCTCTCGTTGCAAAACCTTCTTAAATTCTGTTTGTAATTTCGCGTCATATCTCTGATATTGATCAACAAGTATTTTGATTTCCATCAGGTCATATTCGAGTATTCGGTAACCAGAAAGTACTCCTTCGAACTCCTTAATGTGTTTTGGCAAATTCATCAGCGGTTTTGTTACTGCCGCAATTGCTGCGACTATACCAAAATATTGCCAAACAATCTTGCCTAACGGTTGTTCAAAAAACCACAAACCGGCAATTGCAGATG
Organism: uncultured Pseudomonadota bacterium; assembly: GCA_963741375.1. Lineage (GTDB taxonomy): Bacteria > Pseudomonadota > Gammaproteobacteria > Methylococcales > Methylomonadaceae > Methylomonas. The sequence goes on along the minus strand of CAVUMJ010000153.1, from coordinate 253 downwards.
ATGGAGCAGAAGCAAGCAATATAAATTCCATCCAAAAATTAAGACTCTCAATATCTTGCAACCGCCTGCTATAGTACTTCACATTTAATCTAGCAGTACGCAGCTTGTCATATAAAGACCACACAGGATGATTTTCACTCATCGACAATCCTCGATTATAAGTTAGTAAAATTAAGCGGATTGTGTCAAAAATTAAAATCTTTAGCAAAGAATGCAACACCTAGAATTTACGCAATGACCACACATGCGTATT
>CAVUMJ010000152.1:0-10235 GCA_963741375.1 uncultured Pseudomonadota bacterium | reverse complement strand
TCGTATCGCTCGTTTGGTGGAAGATCGGCTCCGCGGCTTAAAATTAAGAGTGCCGATTCCTGGTTTAAGAGTCAAATTGATTCCGACTGATGATGAAATTCTTGAATGTAAAGCTTTCGGCCTGGAATTAGCCCAAGAATTAATGGGTAGACGAGAGGCAAAAATAATAGATGTCTCTGATTTAAATTAAAAGTGAGTTTTTATAGCGGATGGGTGTGGTTTACAGGGCTTCGTATTTTGTCGGTATGTTTTGATGCCGGCTGGCTGAGACAGGGATGACTCAGTGTGTTCATTGTCGATAGACAATGGAAATCTGGAATCAAACACGATTCCAAACCGGTAGTCCTCCGATTAGAGGTTACCGAGATTTTATTTCAATACCATCAGGAGTTTTACAATGGCCAAAGCGACCATTACATTTGAAGATATTAATGTGACAGTTACAGTCCCGGCTGGCACCCGGGTGATAGAGGTTTCCGAAAAAGTTGGCTCCGGCATTACTTACGGTTGCCGTGAAGGTGATTGCGGCACCTGTATTATGAAGGTGACGGAGGGTTGGAACAATCTGACGGAACCTTCAGTTTTAGAGGACAAAATACTGCGGGAAAATATGGCGGGAAAACATAATCGTTTAGCTTGTCAGGCACAAGTGCTAGGCGGAAAAATTTCCGTTAAACCTGTATAAGAGCAGAGGAGGAACAATGGCTTTAATCACATTTACCAGTCCTGAATACCGGGATAAAACAGTCTATGCCGTTGCCGGCAGCCACACCCAAACTTTGTTAAAACTGGCTCTGGAAAACAAAATACCTATTCATTTTGAATGTGAAGATGGTGAATGCGGCACCTGTCTGATCAAGGTCACCAGTCTGGATAAAAAGAACCAGCGTATGGGCGGTCCTTTAACCGAGAAGGAAAAAACTAATTTGAAACAGCTTGGCAAAGTCACAAGCGAAGAATTGGAAAAAATGATTGTTGACGATCTGCCATGCGATTGGCGGTTGGCTTGTCAGATGATAGTCAGGGATGAAGATATTCGAGTTGAATATTAAGCTAATCCGAAAAAGTCAGGAGTAATCTAAGTGAATTGTAGACCGATGACGATAGACGAGGGCATCATGACTCAAACCTTAGCTAGCAACTCGCGTCAACATTTTTACGATGAACTCATGGCTTGCGCCAGTCAGTCAGTTAACAGCGTCTGGCTGGCGCAAATTATCGCTAGTTGGCTAATCGGCAACAGCGCTTTGCCTGATTACCTGGGTTTAAAACCTTTGCAATTTTATAGATTGATGCTGGATTGTTTTCCAGGCTATAAGATTCAGGCATCGGCAGTGTCTTTAAAAAAATTAGATTTCAGCAGAATGCTGGAAAAAAACGATTTGGAGCAATATCTTAATAAATATGCGATTCAGCAAAATGATTTGAGTGATTGCTTGGTCGCCATGATAGTAGCGGCTTGTCTGGGTAATGACCATTTATGGCAGGATTTGGGATTGTGGAGCCGAAAAGATTTGTCCGGCCTGTTGGCTCATAATTTTCCGGAAATGAAAGCTTTGAATCAAAAAGATATGAAATGGAAGAAGTTTTTATACAAACAGCTTTGTGAAACTGAAGGATTCTATGTTTGCCGAGCGCCATCCTGCGAGGTCTGTAAGGATTATCAATCCTGTTTTGGGCCGGAAGACTAAGATTTAAGCGGATTTAAGCCTTGCCAAGGTGAATAAAGTCCCTCAGTCGGCACGCCGAACATGTCTAAAATTCTGCCTACGCCTTCATCAACCATTTTTTGAACGGAATCCGATTTATTATAAAAAGCCGGCATAGGCGGATAGATTATGCCTCCCATCTCGGTAACAGCAGCCATGTTGCGAATGTGGGCCAGATTCAAAGGTGTTTCGCGAGGAATAAGCACTGTTTTCCGGCGTTCCTTTAATGCCACGTCAGCTGCCCTGGAAATTAAATTATCGCCAAAGCCATGAGCGACTGCGGCAAGCGTTTTCATGGAACAGGGCGCAATGACGATGCCCTCGGTTTTGAAAGAACCGCTGGCAATACTGGCGGATATATCGTCAATATGGTAAGTAAAATCGGCAAGAGCAAATAGTGAGCTGCGCTCCATATCCAGTTCAAATTTTAAATTGACCAGTCCGGCCGAAGAGATAACTAGATGCGATTGCCAATCCGAATGTTTCTGTAAAATTTGTAATATCCTGACGCCATAAATGGCGCCGGTGGCGCCCGTTATGCCGATTACCAGGCGTTTATGATTCATGGGAAACCTTTAATGAGTAATAGGTACTGTCAATTCCTAACCGTTTAGCATCAGAATGATGCATGTTCTGCTATTTCATCAGTAGCTAAGACCAGCGCATTTATCATTTCTTCACCGCGTGCTACGTGTCCTGAATTAGGTAATATCACAAATTTAGCGTTAGGCAAAGCTTCCTTCAAGCTCCAGCCGCTTGCCAATGGGCAGGTTAAATCATATTGACCGTGAATAATAGTGGCAGGGATATGTGCAATAGATGCGCAGTTTTCCAGGATCTGATTTTCTGCAATGAAATAACGGTTCCGGGCATAATGCAATTCCATTTGCACTTGCAGCAGGTCTTTTTGGTCGAATGAGCTAGCGTGCGGCTGATATAAATGGCCTAGCGCCGTTATGCCGCCCCAGCTTTGCCAAGCCTTGGCGGCACTAAATGCGGCAGTTGAATCATTCCCAAAAACGGCATGGAATAAGCCTTGAGCAATATTGTGCCGATATTCGGATTTCACGCTATTGATAAGGTTTTGCCACTGTTCAGGGAAAATATGATTGACGCCATTAACCAGAAACCAATCCATATCTGCCTGTCTGGCTAAAAATACTCCACGTAATATCATGGCTAAAACATGGGTTGGATAGCGCTGCGCATATAGTAAGGCAAGCGCGGCACCCCAGGAGCCGCCGAATAGTAACCATTGCTGTATTCTTAAATGTTGGCGGATATGCTCCATATCTTCAATTAAATGGTCTGTGGAATTGTTTTGCAGCTCTCCAAAGGGTTGAGATTGTCCGCAACCACGTTGATCCATCAAAATAATATGATAGCGGTCAGGATTAAAAAAACGTCTATGATCCGGTTTTGTGCCTGAACAAGGGCCGCCGTGCAGAAAAATTACCGGGATGCCTGCCGGATTGCCGGATTGTTCGACGTAAACCCGGTGCTGGCTGCCGGTTTCCAGAAAAAAGGTGTGGAATGGGGTAATTTCAGGGAAAAAGGTTTTCACGGTTTGAGAAAAATCAGCATAATCAAGCTTGGCAAAAATTGTGGTGTGACTGCAAAGCTGAGATTTGAATTAGTTAACAGAATAATCTACACGCTTTGTGGTGTAAACATAATTCGGAAAAGTTTGAACATAAAAAAGGGAAGACTTGACAGCCTTCCCTTTTTACAAGCAATGATGGGTTTACTAATTAGAATTTGAAACCTAAGTAGCCACCCATGCTGAAGCCGTTGGTGACAACGCCGTCAACTGAGTTGAGCGCATAGTGATAACGCACGTCAGAACCCAGCACGATGCCTCTCCAGATGTCATATTCAAGACCGCCGCCGAATTGCATGCCGGAATTCAAAACGGAAACCGCGTTGGAAGGTACACCCAAAATGTTCAGCTCAAGACCGACCGGGATAATCCATGGGCGCAGTTTACTGCCGTGCATGAATTTGATTTTTGGTGATGCGTTCAGTCTTAAACGTGAATCAGTTGAAGTTCCGTAAGGGGTTGCTTTAGTAACCGCACCATTAACAGGGCTAGTCAACAGGTTATTGCCATAGCCAAATTGGGAATATTCAAAACCTAACTCAACCATGAATGAAGTGTCGTCCACCAAACCAAATAGATCGTTGTTAACGTTGAAGTCAAATGCACCGCCTACATAATAACCGGTAGCTGTAGTATTGTTAGAAAGAATGCCGCCCGGATTGAGATTGGCGCCAGCCGATCTGGCATGATCCAGTTGTTCCCAACCGCCACGAATCGCAACCAGATTGTCTTTCATGTGTATCTCATCAGGAGAATGTTTAACAGACGCCATCCATTGATCCAGTTCTTGCACTTTGTTGCTGTTGTCGGAAGCAGTTTTTGCAGTTGCTTTAACGCGATCCAGTTCAGCCTGCATGGCCTTCATCTGGTCAGACATTTGTTGAATTTGAATAGATAAAGCATCGGCTTGTTGGACAGTATCAGTAGCATTTGATGAATCAGCAAACGCTTGTGGGGCTAGAATAGCCATAGAAAAAGACGCAGCAGCAATGCTTAGCGATAATTTGGTTTTGTTGAATGTCATTGTCAGTCTCCCATCAGGGTTGTTATTGTTAAGAGTGTTTTTGCTTGGCAGCAACACAGCATTTCTTCACACCGGAAATACTAGCAGTAATAATGCGGACTTACAAGTTTTGAGAGTTTTTTTTTGATAAAAAAAATTGATTTATATCAATAAGCTGTATAAACATCATGAGTTAGGACAGAAAATTGTCAAAAAAAAACAACAATTAGTTTAATATTTGCACCGGTTTATTTTCTATTTAACCCAATTGATTATTTGATTTTGATGCTATTTTATTATTTTCTCAATCGTTAATTCATGATCAAAAATACCGATATTCTTATCGTAGGTGCCGGCGTTAGCGGGTTATTGGTTGCATTGGAATTATGTTTAGCCGGCAGGACGGTCACCATTCTGGAAAAATCTCAGGTTGGCCGCGAGTCTTCATGGGCAGGCGGCGGCATTTTGCTACCCATTTACCCTTGGCGGCAAGCTGAAGCCATATCGGAGTTAGTGATTAAAAGTCTGGATAAATTTCCGGATTTAGCAGAACGATTAAAAGCTTCAACAGGCATCGATGCGGAACTGAGAAGTTGCGGAATGCTGATATGTAAGAATCCGGATGTAAATGCCGCATTAACATGGTGTCAGAAATACCATGTTGCAGTTCAAACCGCTCCTCAGGCTAAAACAGAGGCATTACAAACGGTTTTACAGGATGCATTGTGGCTGCCGGAAATTTCTCAAATCAGGAACCCACGTTTTTTGCAGGCATTACAGGCGTTTTTAGCGCAAAAAGGTGTGACGTTTGTAGAAAATGTTGAAATTAATCGTGTCGTTATAAAAGATAGATTCATTAATCGGCTGGAAACAAACATAGACACATATTCTTTAAATCAACTGGTTATTTGTGCCGGCGCCTGGACAGCTGAGTTTTTGCAAAATTATTTCGCTGTGGGGAACACCGGTTTGAAATTAGCTATTCAGCCGATTAAAGGTCAAATGCTGGTTTTTGATGCGAAGCCTAATACCCTGGCGCATATGATTCTGGATGGGGATCAATATTTGATTCCAAGGCGCGACGGCAGAATTTTGGCAGGGAGTACTGTGGAGCAAGCCGGTTTTGATAAAAACACGACAGAGACCGCCAGACAGAAATTGTCTGAATTTGCCATCAATTTGATGCCGATTTTGAAGCAATTTGAAATCAGTCATCATTGGGCAGGATTACGCCCTGGAACGCCGGACGGTATTCCCTATATAGGCAAACATCCGGATTACGATAATCTTAGCATCAATGCCGGACATTTTAGAAACGGTCTGGTCATGGGGCCGGCATCTGCAGAATTGCTGGCTGACCGGATTTTAGAGCGCTCTTCCAGCTTAAATGTCCAAGCGTATGCGATTAATCGCAATCGCTACCAAATCAAATTATCCGGAATCTGAAAGTCTGCATAGGGATCATCAGCACTGGCAACCAGCTGATTTTCCTGATTCAGTAAAACCAAACTGCCAGCGTCTCTTTCCTGAATTTTGCGGGCGATATCAACCGGAACAATTTCGTAGCCGCCATTAAACCTGACGATGCCGGCTCGGCCTTGAATCAGGGCTTCTCTAAGCGTGTTTGCGACATAAACTTTCTTAATCTTGTTTTCGTCACTGAACTGATAGGCAATGCCATCCTTATCTTCGGCTATTCGATTTAATTCCACAAGTTGGCGGATTTGCGCCGTCAAGGCTTTGTGGTCTTCCGCTTGTTTACGCAAATGATTAAGTTCCCGGTCCCGTTCAGCCTGATTGATTCGAGTTTGATCCAAGTCAAGTTTCAATTCGTCAACTTTAATTTGGCCTTGATTACGCTGCTGTTTTTCCTGCTTGCGCTTTTCGGTTTTGATTTGTTTGGCTTTAGCGTCGTTCACCAAGCCGGATTTTTGAAGCTGTTCCTGTAGAGACAAAGATTGAGGTTTTTTCATGGTTTTGAATACAAAATGTTTTGTCAGGGTTTTTCGATAATCCTATCAAAGAGCAGTTGAGCATTTTATAACAGGATAATATTTAATGGCCTAACATTCTAGCAGTAGCATTTTGCCACCAGTTTAACGGTTTCAAGATAGGAATGCCGCAACGGTCGTAACCTTGGTATTCTATGCCCCTGAAAACCTCGTCGCGCAACCATGAATAAGCTGAAGAAGAGCTAAGCTGCAAACGTTCCGGAATTAAAATGTATTGAGCCACTAATTCAGCCAGTTTTTCCTGGGTGTTGCCGTCATAACGGCCTTCATGAACTTCCCAAAGATATTCAAAAGCTTCAAACCATTTGGAAGGCCATAAAGCCAATTTGGCTTCGGTAATGATTTTGGTCGTTTCCTCGTCCGTGGAAATTTTTCTGTAACGGTTAAAAAAATACAGATCATCCTGACCATTCCAGAAGTGGAAATTATCAATAGTGTGGGCAATTTCATGTACAACAATAGGTAAGCGGAAATCTACTAAATATTCGGCGTTTATGTCTCTCCAAATACTACCCTCCTTGCCTTTATCAAATAATTTGACGGTGAATATGATCAAATTTTGTCCACTGTAAACTTGCGCTACCGTTTGTTGCCGAAAGCCAAAACCCGGAACAAAGGTCAGCGGATGAGTATGGTCTTGCCAAATGCTGGTGTTGTAATCTTCAGGGAATGCATCCCGGATTAGCGTTTGCATGGCGGTTGGCTTGGTGGAAATTTCTTGTTCCAGTTTGTCGGTTGGTTTGGCTTTACTGATATTTTGCCGTAAAAACGGTGGAATTTTACGGATGGCTTTTTCAAACAAGCGAATATGGTCGGCTTTAAAGCGAGGCGTCGGATAATCATTACGGTATTTTTCGTCGCTATGCTTGATGATGGTTTTGGTATCGTAAAATAAGGCTAAAACTCGTTTGGCGGCGTCACTGTCTTCCCAGTATTTTTCCAAAATACACATTTCAACTGCAGTGCTATCGCTGCATTCCTTGGTAAAACCCGCTAAATCATTGAGGATGTCCCGGTTCTTATGATCGGTCAGCACCGCAACAGCTTGCTTGCGCAAACCTGGGTGATTATTTTCATAAAATTGCAGAATTTTATTTAAATTCTCAGTAGGGGTAAACTGTTGCTCGCTGGTAGCGCATAATAAGTCACTGTTTTGGGAGAGCGTAAAAAAACGGTTTTGGAATAAAGCTTCTGTTTTAATCTCAGCATAAATTTGTAATGGACAACCTAGCAAAATCAACAGCAAATAAATTCTGATCATTACCTGTATTAAGTTAAGTTTTTTATTTTGTATCCAAACCCAGGGTATCCCAAAGTTGTTGGATCACGCTTTCATCCTTATAATCAGTTTTAGGCGCCCCATTAGGATAATTTAATTTGTAAATGCGTTCAGCATCTGCCGCCAAATCATTTAGCCCCATTTTACGATAAGCTTCCTGCATGACTTCCAAAGCAATGGGAACAGCCGGGGTGCGTTGAAATTCCTTGATGACATAATTAGCACGATTAACGGCAGCTTCATAAGCTTTGCGGCGCATATAAAAATCTGCGACATGAACTTCATACATGGCGAGATTATTCCGAAGTGCGATCATGCGTTGTTTGGCGTCTTCGTTGTATTGGCTGTTGGGGAAGCGGCGGATCAGTTCCTGAAAATTGTCATAGGAGTCGCGAGCGCTGCCCGGATCACGCTGGGAAGCGTCGGTAGGCAGAAAGCGGTCAAAAAAACCAATACCGCGATTGTAATTAACTAAACCTTTAAGGTAATAGGCGTAATCGACATTAGGATTGCGAGGATGGGTTTTGATGAATCGATCTGCAGCGGCTATGGCGGCATCAGGGTCGTCGTTTTTATAATAGGCGTAGGCAACACTGATTTGAGCTTGTGGCGCATAATCACCAAATGGGTAACGAGCTTCAAGTTGTTCGTAAAGGCTGACGGCTTTAGCAAAGCTTCTGCCTTCCAGTGCTTCTTTGGCCTGATCATTGAATTTTTTTTCATCCCAGCCTGCATATTCGTCTTCTTTTTCTTTGGAAGAAGAGCTGTCTTTGGTTAAGGATTCAATGGTTTCGCAGCCCTGGAAAACTAGGGATATGAAAATGATTAACAAAGATTTCACTAAAAGTAATCGCATACGATGGACAAGACGTTGTAACATTGCAAGATTTTGCAACTTTAGGCTGCATTTAGGCCGCGAGTATAACTTAAAAACGACTATGACGATATTAATGGCAAGGGTTCCTGATGAACTGGCGGGCATGCGTCTTGACCAATGTTTGGCTGAGATGTTCCCGGATTATTCACGCAGTAAACTCCAAACCTGGATTAAAGCAGGCAAGGTAACTGTGAATGGTGTGGCGCTCAAAGGCAGGGAGAAGCTGGATGGCGGTGAAGAAATTGAATTGGATGCAGAAGCTGAAATGGTTTTGGAATACGACGCCGAAGATATTCCGTTGGAAATTATATATGAAGACGATTCTCTGTTGATTATCAATAAGCCTGTTGGATTGGTAGTGCATCCAGCTGTGGGAAATTGGAATGGTACGCTGGTAAATGCCCTTCTGAATCATCAGCCTGAACTCAATACTTTGCCAAGAGCAGGTATAGTCCATCGTATAGACAAGGATACCAGCGGTCTGTTGATGGTTGCTAAAACTTTGCAAGCTCATCATAGTCTGGTAGAACAGCTCCAGGAGCGTAGCATTAATCGAGAATATCTGGCATTAGTAAAAGGCTGGATGACTGCAGGCGGCACAGTTGATGAGCCTATAGGCAGGCACCCGGTTGATCGAAAGCGTAATGCAGTGCGGCGGGATGGAAAAGAAGCGGTAACCCATTACCGGCTTGAACAGCGTTTTAAACGATTTACTCTGATACGGGTCAAGCTTGAGACTGGCCGCACGCATCAAATTCGGGTCCATATGTCTCATATCAATTATCCATTGGTGGGCGATCAGGTTTATGGCGGCCGGTTTCAAATGCCCGCTGATTGTAGTCCGGCATTGGCGGAAGCTTTGCGAAATTTTAAACGTCAGGCTCTACATGCTGCGAAACTTGGCTTGGAACATCCTGAAACCGGGGAATATTTGGAGTGGGAACAGCCTTTACCCTCCGACATGCAGCATCTTTTGACGGCATTGGCGGAAAATGAATTGGTTTGAACCGGATTGGGTCTTGCCTCCTCATGTGCATGCCGCAGTGACCTTACGTAGCGGAGGGATCAGTCAGGGAGGTTATGACGGCGATTAACGGTAATGTATCTGTTGACGCGCTGGATAAATTCTTACGTATTGCTGGTGATCCGCCGTGGTTTCGACATGCCGACCTCCAGAGCGCAACGATCCCCACTTTTGAAGATCGTCCTGCTGCCAAGCCAGCATCTGCCTGGCAACGGCACCCTTGTTCGCTGTGCGTTCGCGGTAGGCGGTCGCAGCTGGGAGGTAGTGTCGGTCGGTATATTCGCGCATATGCGGTGGCGGGAGAAACTTGGGGTCAAACGGGCCATGCTTTCCCGCATCCGCTCAACCCATGCGGTAGGAATGCGGTTCGGATCCCGGGTATAAAACTCAGGGATCACCTCGCGTTCGAGCAAGTCGTAGAGTGTGTTGGCCTCGACGGCGGCCTTGCCGCTGCCGGCCTGCCTGGTTCAGTTGAGTATTGCTATGCCGCTCTTGATGGCGAGATGGATTCCCTTGAGGCGCGCGGAGGGAGCCCGACGGCAGAATAGCCAACGATCATCCACCCGTTACCCGCGACAGGCGGAATCGCCCACCAGCCGCCGTAAGGCAGCGACTAGGGACGGATCGCGGTAGATCTTGCCGCCTTCGAGCAGCTTCGCAACGAAGGGATGTTGTTTGAAATCCTGCAGCACGCGTTGCGGATCGAGGCGCGGGTAAGGATGGTCGAGCCC
>CAVUMJ010000151.1:0-5379 GCA_963741375.1 uncultured Pseudomonadota bacterium | reverse complement strand
GTTTGCCGCCCTGTTGGACACTGCTTAGCTATAGAGGCGATATCATCGTAAAAGCCCATGTCCAGCATCCGGTCTGCTTCGTCCAGCACCAGGGTGTGCAAGGTATCCAGTTTCAGCGTGGCCCGGCTGAGGTGATCCATAATGCGTCCCGGCGTGCCGACTACCACATGTACGCCATGTTCCAGACTTGCCGCCTGTGGCCGCAACGGCATACCGCCGCACAAGGCCAGAATTTTAATGTTGTCTTCAAACCGCGCCAAACGGCGGATTTCCTGAGTAACTTGCTCAGCCAGTTCGCGGGTTGGGCAAAGCACCAATGCCTGTACCGCAAAATGGCGCGGATTCAAATTGGTCAGCAGGGTCAGGGCATATGCCGCGGTTTTGCCGCTACCAGTCTTGGCTTGGGCGATCAGATCATGCCCGGCCAGAGAAATTGGTAGACTGGCGGCCTGAATCGGCGTCATGGTTAGATATTCCAGTTGCTGTAAGTTATTCAGCATGCCGGGTGATAGCGGCAATTCGTTGAAAGACTGTTGAGCAGCGCCGGTAGATGAAGAGGATGCAGCAGATGGGCTTGTATGAATCATGGCTTATTATCCCAGTCTGAGAGTCGCGTGTCTTTAAATAAATTTTGGAATTATATGACATTGTTGGTTTTGAAATAATTCGCCATGTGTTTTACGCCAAATGTAGCAAAAACTACAAGCTATTATTTTTTTTGGATGCCTTGACTTGTTAATTCTCCTAGTTTCATAATGGTAGTTAGTGATGTGTTATTCAGGCATGGATATTGTTAAGGAATACGAAGCAGCGTCGGGAGTAGCATAGCGCCTTATCACTGCAATGATAAAAATAATAAATAAGCGCTTCCAACGAATGTCTACTTACCTGATTATTCTGTTGCACATGGTCAATAGATTGTTTTGGTAGCGTGGTATTGAAAAACTCGGTTTTATAACACCCAAGTCTTGAGCTTGAGATTAGTCTGAGTTCTTCAAGTAGCCATATAACACACCAGGAGTTTCTATGATCGAAACCTTTTACGATGTGATGCGCAGGCAAGGCATCACGCGGCGCAGTTTTCTCAAATTCTGTAGTCTTACCGCTGCATCTTTAGGACTTTCCCCAGCTTTTGCTCCCAAAATCGCCCATGCAATGGAAACCAAGCCGCGTATTCCGGTGTTGTGGCTGCACGGTTTGGAATGTACCTGTTGTTCGGAGTCTTTTATCCGATCCGGCCATCCATTGGCTAAAGACGTGATCCTGTCCATGCTGTCTCTGGATTATGACGATACAATCATGGCGGCGGCCGGGCATAATGCCGAAGCCATCGTCACTGAAATTGTCGATAAATACAAAGGCAATTATATCCTGGCAGTGGAAGGTAATCCGCCGTTGGCTGAAGACGGCATGTACTGCATTATTGGCGGCAAACCCTTTGTAGAACAGCTTAAATACGCTGCAGAAAGCTGTAAAGCCATTATTTCCTGGGGGTCTTGCGCTTCATGGGGTTGCGTACAGGCGGCAAAACCTAATCCGACTCGCGCTACGCCCGTACATAAAGTACCCGGCCTGGCTAACAAACCTATTATCAAAGTTCCAGGTTGTCCACCGATAGCCGAAGTCATGACGGCAGTGGTGGCTTATTTGCTCACCTTTGATAAATTGCCTACTCTGGACCGCCAAGGCCGTCCGCAAATGTTCTATAGCCAGCGCATTCACGATAAGTGTTACCGGCGTCCGCATTTCGACGCAGGACAATTCGTTGAACATTGGGATGACGAAGCTGCGCGGCAAGGCCATTGTTTGTACAAAATGGGCTGCAAAGGCCCGACTACTTATAACGCCTGCTCTACGGTACGCTGGAACGAAGGCTTGTCATTTCCGATTCAATCCGGTCACGGTTGCATAGGCTGTTCCGAAGATGGTTTTTGGGATAAGGGCAGCTTTTACGAGCGTCTCACCGATATTAATCAATTTGGCATTGAAGCCAACGCCGACGTTGTCGGTGGCTCCGCCGCAACCTTGGTTGGTGTCGGTATCGCCGCACATGCCGGATTGACAGCGCTGAAACGCGCCAAACAGCCAGGAGCAGAACAAAAATGACAGTCAGACACACTCCCAACGGTTTTAATTTGAATGACGCCGGCAGGCGTATTGTGGTCGATCCGGTTACCCGCATCGAAGGCCACATGCGTTGCGAAGTGAATATCGATGACGATAACATTATCCGCAATGCCGTTTCCAGCGGCACCATGTGGCGCGGCCTGGAAGTCATCCTGAAAGGCCGCGATCCACGCGATGCCTGGGCTTTCGTGCAGCGCATCTGCGGAGTTTGCACAGGAACTCATGCTTTAACTTCGGTAAGAGCTGTGGAAGATGCATTAAAAATCAGCATCCCGGAAAATGCCAATTCGATACGCAATTTAATGCAATTAAGTTTACAGGTGCAAGATCATCTAGTGCATTTTTATCATTTGCATGCTTTGGATTGGGTTAATCCGGTCAATGCTCTCAAGGCCGACCCGAATGCCACATCGCTGTTGCAGCAACAAGTTTCGCCGCATAATCCCAAATCCTCACCAGGTTATTTCCGGGATACGCAAAACCGTTTACAAAAATTTGTCGAATCCGGACAACTGGGCCCGTTCAAAAACGGCTATTGGAGTAATCCCGCTTATTTATTGCCGCCGGAAGCCGATTTAATGGCTGTGACTCATTATCTTGAGGCCTTGGATTTCCAAAAAGATATTATGAAAATCCGCACCATATTCGGCGGCAAAGATCCTCATCCAAACTGGCTGGTCGGCGGTGTGCCGTGTGCGATCAATATAGACGGTGTCGGCGCTACCGGCGCGGTCAATATGGAACGCTTGAATCTGGTTTCCTCGATCATTGATCGGACTATTGCCTTTATTGATCAGGTTTATATACCGGATTTACTGGCTATCGCTCAATTTTACAAAGGCTGGTTGTATGGCGGCGGCATTTCCGGACAGAGCTTGCTGGCTTATGGTGATATTCCCGACAAAGCCAACGACTACTCGGCAGCTAACTTATTGATGCCGCGCGGCGCAATTATAAACGGCGATTTAACCAAGGTTCATGACGTTGACTTGACCGATGTTGAGCAGATCAAGGAATTCGTTCCGCACTCTTGGTATAAATATCCTGACGAATCCAAAGGTCTGCATCCTTGGGACGGCATTACCGAGCCGCATTACAGTTTGGGGCCAAAAGCCAAAGGCACCCGGACTAATATCGAAGAACTTGACGAAGCCGCCAAATACTCCTGGATTAAAGCGCCGCGCTGGCGTGGCCACGCCATGGAAGTTGGGCCGTTGGCGCGCTATGTGGTTGGCTATGCACAAGGCAATAAGGAAATTACCGAACAAATCAATTTTGTGCTTAAAACCCTGGACGTACCGGTCACCGCCTTGTTTTCCACATTGGGCAGAACTGCCGCCCGTGGTCTGGAAGCGCAATGGGCTGCCGGTAAAATGCGCTACTTTATGGATAAACTGATAGCTAATATCAAATCCGGCGATTTGGTGACCGCCAATGTCAGTAAATGGGACCCTGAAACCTGGCCTGCCAGCGTCAAAGGGGTCGGTTTTACAGAAGCGCCCCGTGGCGCGCTGGGTCATTGGCTAAAAATCGAAAATACCAAGATTGCCAATTATCAATGCGTGGTGCCAACAACCTGGAACGGTTCGCCACGAGATGAGCAGGGCAATATCGGCGCTTTTGAGGCGGCTTTAATGAATACCAAGGTAGCGCGAGCTGAGGAGCCGGTGGAAATTTTGCGTACTTTGCATAGTTTCGATCCTTGTCTGGCTTGTTCCACCCATATTATTGGGCCGGATGGCGAAGAATTAACGCAGGTTAAAGTGCGTTGAGGCGTTAGTGATGAGAAGCACTAATTTAAGCTGTATTATGTTTGCCTTATAAGGGAACCCTCATGACTGAATCCTCATCCTCTACACCTGTTTATGTATATGAAATGCCGGTCAGAATATGGCATAGCCTGAACGCATTGCTTATTATTGTCATGAGTGTTACCGGATATTTAATCGCTGATCCTTTGGCGTCGCCACCAGGCGAGGCCTCTGAGCATTTCTTGATGGGATACATCAGATTTGCACATTTTTCAGCCGGTTACCTATTGGGGATTGCGCTATTGTTCCGTGTATATTGGGCCTATGCCGGCAACCGGCATGCCCGCGAAATCTTTTGGCCGCCTTTATTGCAAGCCCGGTTCTGGCAAGGGGTTTTTCATGAACTGCTTTGGTATGCTTTTTTGGTAAAAGAGCCGCGTAAATATGTCGGTCATAATCCATTGGCAGTACTATTCATGCATTTTGTATTTGTATGGGGAGTACTGTTCATGATAGTGACCGGCTTTGCCTTATATGGCGAAGGTAGTGGACAAGGTAGTTGGCAATACAGTTTTTTCAGCAGTTGGGTGCTGCCGATTTTCGGCAGCAGTCAAAGTCTGCATAGCTGGCACCATTTGGTGATGTGGCTGATTATTTGTTTTGTATTAGTGCATATTTATGTGGCTGTACGAGAGGATAAATTGTCCCGGCAAAGCATGCTGTCTACTATTGTGACCGGTTGGCGCACTTTTAAAGACGATAAACCGCTGGACGACGCTCATTAAGTATGATTAAACCACTGCAAATACTGTTACTTGGCATTGGCAATGTGCTGTGGGCTGACGAGGGCTTTGGGGTCCGCGTCATCGAATACCTGCAAAAAAACTACCGTTTCTCTGATTCTGTCAAGGTTTTGGATGGCGGCACCCAAGGTGTTTATCTGGTTGAACATGTGCAGGCGGTTGACGTTCTGGTGGTTTTCGATGCTGTCGATTACGGTTTGCCGCCGGGTACCCTGAAACGCATCGAAAATGATGAGGTGCCCAATTTTCTGGGCGCAAAAAAAATGAGTTTGCATCAAACCGGCTTCCAGGAAGTATTGGCTATGGCGCAAATGTTGGGCAGCTATCCCAAGCATTTGTTGTTGATAGGCGTGCAACCGGTTGAACTGGATGATTATGGCGGAAGTTTGCGGCCGCAAACCAAAGCCCAAATTCAACCGGCTATTGATATGGCATTGAGCTATCTTGGTAGTTTCGGCGTTATTGCCGACGCGGTTTCCGAACAAATCGAATTATCCGATCCGATACTGAATATCCAGCGCTATGAACAGGAAAGGCCTTCGGCTATTGAAGCTTGCCGTATTGGTGATGAACGAATCCTGCATTCGCCGGCTTTTCAGGTGCGTCCACCGGTACCGGCAAACGAACAGGGTTTGCAGGTCGATCTCGATTACCGGGGCAAATATTAATGTGTATCGGTCTGCCTATGCAAATTATTG
>CAVUMJ010000150.1:0-3767 GCA_963741375.1 uncultured Pseudomonadota bacterium | reverse complement strand
TTTGCCGGGACTGATAGTGCCGGCACAGTTGGGGCCGGTTAGAATCATGCGTTTTTCTTTTGGGAATCTGCTAAGATAAATCTTAACTCTCATCATGTCCTGAGTCGGGATGCCGTCAGTGATGGCGACGCAATACTTAATTCCTGCGTCAGCGGCTTCCATGATGGAGTCAGCAGCGTAAGCGGGAGGCACAAAAATAATGCTGGCTTCTGCGCCTTGCTGCTCTACCGCTTCCTTAACCGTGTTAAATACCGGCCTATCAAGATGTGTTTGGCCGCCTTTACCAGGAGTAATGCCGCCCACGACGTTTGATCCGTAGTTAATCATGTCCTGGGCATGAAAACTGCCTATTTTGCCGGTAAAACCCTGAACGATAATACGGGTTTGTTTGTCGATAAAAATTGCCATATCCTTTCCTTAAGCCTGTCTTGCTACAACTTCGTTACGCGCTTGCACAGCTTTTTGAGCTGCTTCAGCCAAAGTGTTTGCCATGATAATAGGCAAACCGCTGTCTTCAATAATTTTACGTCCCTGTTCAACATTGGTGCCTGACAAACGCACTATCAAAGGCACTTTCATATTGATTTTTTTTACGGCTTGCACTACGCCCTCGGCTATCCAGTCGCAACGATTGATACCGGCAAAAATATTGACCAGCATGGCTTTCACATTTTCATCAGCTAAAACCATCCGAAAAGCCTTTTCAGTCCTTTCGGCGGAAGCGCCGCCACCCACATCCAGAAAATTGGCCGGTTCGCCGCCGGAGAGTTTAATCATGTCCATAGTCGCCATAGCCAAACCCGCGCCGTTAATCATGCAACCTATATCACCATCCAGACCGACATAGCTCAGTCCTCGGTCCGCTGCCGCTGTTTCTCTTGGGTCTTCCTGAGTTTTATCGCGCAATTCGGAAATTCTTTGTCTGCGAAACAAAGCGTTATCGTCAAAAGCCATTTTAGCGTCAAGAGCAAGCAATTCTCCATGAGTGTTGATCACCAAAGGATTGATTTCCAGCATATTGGCATCCAAATCGCGCATGGCCCGATAACAACCCTGCACCAATTTCACAGCGTGCTGAATCTGACTGGCGTCAAGACCTAAAATAAACGCCATTTCTCTGGCTTGAAAATCCTGTAAACCGACGGCAGGCTCAATATAAATTTTTTTAATGGCGTTAGGATTGGTTTCCGCCAATTCTTCGATTTCCATGCCGCCTTGTGCCGATCCGACCATAACAATACGCTCATGGGCTCTGTCAACCAGAAAACTTAAATATAGTTCTTTGGCAATATCCGTTCCGGCTTCCACGTATAAGCGCAGACAGACTTTGCCTGCAGGCCCGGTTTGCAGGGTTACTAAACGTTTACCAAGCAAATCTTCAGCCGCCTGAGCCACTTCGTCGTGGTTTTTGCAAATTCTGACCCCGCCAACTTTGCCACGGCCACCGGAGTGAATTTGAGCCTTGACTACCCAAACGTTGCCAGCAATCTCACGGGAGCGTTGCACAGCATCTTCCGGGCTGTATGCCAATCCACCTTCCGCAATCTTAATGCCATATTCAGCTAATAACTGTTTTGCTTGGTACTCATGAATATCCATAGCATCTCTCTTGATTAAATTGAAATCCGTAAAAACATCCGGTTCAAGCAAATGAAAGCAAACCGGCTTTGTCTCATATTGTAACTGTTCAGGGTAATTTTAGTGGAAATCAGGCCGGATGAATGTCTGTGAATCTGCGGTATGGTTCAATAATTTGTCTTCAGATTCATTTTCTAATCCGGATATTCATCCCGCCTGATTATTTATTGAGTTTTAGCCGCAATGGCTTCGGCGGCGCGAACGATATTGTTGGCCATCCTTTCAGATGCAGCATCTATCAGACGGCCATCAAGCGCGGCGGCGCCTTTTCCTTGAGCGGCGGCTTCCTGTAAGGCATTCAAAATACGTTTTGCCTTTTCAACTTCAGCTGTTGGCGGTGTAAAAACTTCATTTGCCAGACTAATTTGAGAAGGATGTATCGCCCATTTTCCTTCACAGCCCAGAGCTGCGGCACGACGGGCGGCAGCTTTAAAGCCTTCGGGATCTTTAATGTCTCCAAATGGGCCATCGATAGGCCGCAAACCATAAGCTCGGCAAGCTACGGTCATGCGGCTGATAGCAGCATGCCACTGATCCCCGGGATAATCAGGGTTTAAGCCACCAATGTTGACGGTGCGCGCGCGATTGCTGGCGGCGTAATCCGCTACGCCAAAATGCAGAGCTTCCAGCCGGCCGCCGATAGCGCCCTGTTTAGCGATATCTTCGACATTTGCCATGCCCAGCGCAGTTTCAATCAAACATTCTATGCCTATCCGGTTTTTTAAGCCTTGCTGCATTTCCAGTTGATTGAGCATGGCTTCCACCATGTACAAATCGGCATATACCCCAACTTTGGGTATCAAAATGGTATCGATTTTGGCGCCGGCATGTTCAACCAGATCAACTACATCTCTAACCATATATTGGGTATCAAGTCCATTGATGCGCACGGACAAGGTGATGCCATTGCCTTTCCAGTCCAGATCATTTATGGCCTGGACAACATTTTTTCGCGCCTGCAGCTTGTCATCGGGGGCAACCGCATCTTCCAGGTCCAGAAATACAAAGTCGACGCCACTTTTTAAGGCTTTTTCAAACATATCGGGATTGGAGCCTGGAACAGCCAGTTCACAGCGTTGTACGCGTTGAGAATTGGCTTCGTAAAGAGTGTGACTCATGTCTATTTTCCTAAGAATTTAACTGATAAAAACAGTCTTCTGTACCAGAAGTGTAAAGAACTCTCCATTTTACTTTCAGAGCAGGCAAAGTCAATCGTCGGAGTTGATGAAATCCGAGCTTTATTTAGTCGTATTTGGAAGTAGAGATTTTTTTGTTATTAATTTGGCTTGGCTGGTTTTAACTATTTGATAGTTTCTACCTTAGGGCATGCGATAAAAAAATGTTATCCGGGGCGGAGTTTTTGCTAGGATTGGATGATATTTATCAATCATTAAGAAAGGACAGTCAAGAAATCAGTCTGATGGGAATCGAAACACTTACAAGCAGCTAAAACGACTTGCCGAATTCCTGTAAATATGACACTATCCGAAAGTTTTAAGCTTATGACATTATTACAAAGGAGAAATCAGATGGCAGGCCGTAATCACTTGTTTATTCCAGGTCCAACCAATACGCCGCACGAGGTTTTAAGTGCTATGCATCTTCCTATGGAAGATCATCGTTCGCCAATTTTTCCTAACCTGCTCAAACCGATTCTGGCCGATCTTAAAAAAGTCTTTGCTACCGAAACCGGACAATGTTTCATCTTTCCGGCAACCGGTACTGCCGGCTGGGAAGTGGCTTTAACCAATTGCCTTAACCCTGGCGATAAAGTATTGATTTACCGTTTTGGTCAATTCAGCCATTTATGGATGGACATGTCCAGACGCTTAGGCTTTGATGTTGAATTGATCACATTCAAGAACTATAGGAAATTTGAGCCAAACACGAACTAAGAAGGTTGGCGGAGCACATCATGGAAACGGTTGCACTTTCGGCTAACTCCACGGCAGAGATCGAATCGCCAAGGATTTTGGAAGCCGTGCTACGTTTTGTCGGCTGGCTGGATCGTTTCGGAGAAACCTCCTACGACCACCAGAGCTATTTTGCCAGCGACCTGGGCCGCGCGGCGAAATCTCTCTATTACCGGAAACCGCTTCTCGGCCTATTTGCAGTAGCGCCCATGATGC
>CAVUMJ010000149.1:0-18659 GCA_963741375.1 uncultured Pseudomonadota bacterium | reverse complement strand
AAAGGCCGAAAATCCTGAATTGCAAGATCAAATGCCGGGTGATTATTTCGTGGATGAAAAGTCCCGGCAAATTCATCTGACTGAAGAAGGCTATGAACGTGTCGAACGTTTGTTGGTCGAACACGGTTTGATAGAAGATGGCAGTACTTTATATGATGCCGCAAATATTCGTTTAATGCACTACCTGAACGCTTCGTTACGCGGTCATATTTTGTTCCAAAAAGATGTTGATTATGTTGTTTCTAATGATCAGATAATAATTGTTGACGAATTTACCGGTAGGATGATGACCGGGCGGCGCTGGTCGGAAGGCTTGCATCAAGCTGTTGAAGCTAAAGAAAATGTGCCCATTCAAAATGAAAATCAGACACTGGCGTCCATTACATTTCAAAACTATTTCCGTCTCTATCAAAAGCTGTCCGGGATGACGGGAACAGCTGATACCGAAGCATTCGAGCTGAACAAAATTTATGGTTTGGAAGTTGTGGTGATACCGACTCACCGGCCAATGATCCGTCAAGATTTGGGTGACTTGGTTTATCTTTCGGCGCGTGAAAAATACAATGCTGTGATTGAAGATATCAAGGACTGTGTCAAACGAGGTCAGCCGGTGTTGGTGGGAACGACTTCAATTGAGAATTCTGAACGTATTTCTCATATGCTTAAACAGCAAAATATTTCTCATGAAGTATTAAATGCCAAACAGCATGAGCGTGAAGCTAATATTATTGAGCGTGCGGGTATGCCGGGGGCTGTGACTATTGCCACCAATATGGCCGGTCGCGGAACGGATATTGTGTTAGGCGGGAACATCAGCGCTGAATTAAAGGCTTTGGGAGAAAACGTTTCGGAATCCGAAGCGGAACATGTGCGCGGCAAGTGGTTGGAGCGTCATGAGAAAGTTTTAGAAAGCGGCGGTTTGCATGTGATTGGTTCCGAGCGTCATGAGTCACGCCGTATTGATAACCAGCTTAGAGGCCGTTCCGGCCGGCAAGGTGATCCGGGTTCAACACGGTTTTATTTGTCACTGGAAGATGATTTGATGAGAATTTTTGCATCAGAAAGAGTTGCGGGTTTGATGCAAAAGTTAGGTATGCAGGAAGGAGAGGCTATAGAGCATCCTTGGGTAACTCGTTCTATTGAAAGCGCTCAGCGTAAAGTTGAAAACCGGAATTTTGATATTCGTAAGGAAATTCTGGCATATGATGACGTCGCTAACGACCAGCGGAAAGTTATTTATACACAGCGAAATGAGTTGATGGCGGCAGATGATATTAGTCAGATTATTGCTGCAATTCGTGACGATGTTTTAAATGAAGCAGTTACTCAGTTCATCCCTGCGAAAACCATGCAAGAACAATGGGATGTGCAGGGGCTGGAAATTCATTTGCTGCAGGAATTTAATTTGAATTTACCATTAGTTGAGATGTTGGTAAATGATCTGACACTCAATGAAGAAAAACTGCGCAATATTATTATTCAAAAAGCCAAACAAGAAAGCCAAGAAAAAGAATCGGCAATCAGTTCTGAAATTTTACGGCACTTTGAGAAATCTGTGATGCTGCAAGTTCTGGATAATTCCTGGAAAGAGCATTTGGCTGCTATGGATCAATTACGCCAGGGCATTCATTTTCGAGGTTATGCGCAAAAAGATCCAAAACAGGAATATAAGCGCGAATCCTTTATCATGTTCTCCGAGTTACTGAATCACATAAAAAGAGAAGTGGTTAGTATTTTGACGAAAGTTCAAGTAACTCGCGAAGAAGATGTTGAGGCAATAGATCAAATGCGTCAGGTTCCCCAGGAAATGCACTTTGAACATGCGGAAGCGCATTCTGCTTTTGAAGTGGAAGAACCGGATTCCGAAGCGGAACCCATCAAGCAAGAACAGCCTTTTGTTAGAAATACCCAAAAAGTTGGCCGTAACGACCCTTGTCCGTGCGGTTCAGGTAAAAAATATAAGCAGTGTCACGGTAAATTGGATTAAATCATTTTTGAAAATGACTTCGGATGATTATCTGAAGTTTCAGAATGCTATGCTTTTGTCTGCGCTAGGAGGCTTTTCCGCAGTAGGTTCTCTATTCTCGGACAGCCTCCTAGGCATTTTGAATATGAATTGAACTTACAAAAAACCGAGGGAAAATCAATGCCGCATAAAGTTTTTAGTAAAAGTAGTCCTAAATCCGATATTACTAAACTGCCTAAACTTGGACTGGATAAAAAAAGTTTTGTTACTGATTTTAAGCATTATTACAGTCATCGTTTAGGCAGAGATGAAAACTGCCGTTCCCCGCATTATGCCTATGAGGCATTGTCTCTGGCGATTAGTGATAGATTGGTGGAACGTTGGAAGACTACTTACAATACCTATAAGGATCTGGATTGTAAAAAAGCGTTTTATCTTTCTATGGAGTTTTTAATTGGACGTTCACTTAGTAACGCCATGCTTAACTTGGGTGTTGATCATGCTATTAATCAGGCTTTATATGAAATAGGTCTGGAAGCGGAAGAACTGATGGACAGTGAAGTCGACGCCGGCCTAGGTAATGGCGGTTTAGGCCGTCTAGCGGCCTGTTTTATTGATAGTTGCGCAACTTTGCAATTACCGGTAATGGGCTATGGTTTGCGCTACGAATATGGTATGTTTACCCAGCAAATAATCAATGGCGAGCAGGTAGAACTGCCGGATCACTGGTTAAGAATGGGCAATGTCTGGGAAATTGAGCGTCCTGAATATATGGCGCGCGTCAAGTTTGGCGGTTACACACAAACCCATGTCGATGAAAAAGGCCATAAAAGAACCTCTTGGCTGGATACCGGCGATGTCTTGGCCATGCCTTTTGATACGCCTGTTCCGGGATACAAAAACGGCACGGTTAACACCTTGCGGTTATGGAAAGCTATTGCTACAGAGGAATTTAATTTACAGGAGTTTAATGCTGGTGATTATGCGGAAGCCGTAGCGCAAAAAAATACGGCGGAAAATATCACTATGGTGTTATATCCGAATGATGCAAATGAAAATGGCAAAGTTTTACGCTTAAAACAGCAATATTTGTTAGCTTCGGCCAGTTTGCAGGACGTATTGGCCAATTGGGTTGGACGTCATGGTAATAACTTTGAAAGTTTTTTCGAGAAAAACTGTTTTCAGCTCAATGATACTCACCCTAGTATTGCTGTCGCCGAATTAATGCGCTTATTAATGGATATTCATGGCTTGCCTTGGAAAGAAGCCTGGAATATCACCTGTAAAACCATGGCCTACACTAACCATACTCTGTTACCCGAGGCTTTGGAAAAATGGTCTGTAGGACTGATGCAGCATTTGTTGCCAAGGCTGATGGAGATTATTTTCGAAATTAATGCTTATTTTCTGGCGGAAGTCTCTGCGCGTTGGCCTGGAGATGGTGAGCGCATGGCGAGAATGTCAATTATTGAAGAAGGCTTTGACAAAAAGGTTAGGATGGCTTATTTGGCAATCGTAGGCAGCTTTTCGGTCAATGGCGTGGCTGAACTGCACTCAAAGTTACTTCAAGAAGGTTTGTTCAAAGACTTTTATGAGTTATGGCCGCAAAAATTCAACAACAAAACAAATGGCGTCACTCCCAGACGTTGGCTGGCCGCTTGTAATCCGGAGTTGGCAAAGCTGATTTCCACCAACATTGGCGAGGCTTGGATTACCGATCTGGCTGAGTTGGCAAAATTAAAACCGTACGCTGATGATCCGGCTTTTAGAAAAAAATGGCGCGAAATAAAACAAATAAACAAACAACGTTTGGTCGAATATAAAAGGGATGAACACAATATTGAAATTAATGCCAATGCATTATTTGATGTGCAGGTTAAAAGAATTCATGAATATAAGCGTCAAATTCTCAATGTTTTGCATGTGATCTATTTATATGACCGTATTAAGCGTGGCGATACTCAAAATTGGGTGCCGCGTTGCGTATTGATCGGAGGCAAGGCGGCGCCGGGTTACGCTATGGCAAAAAAATCTATTAAATTGATCAATAACGTCGCCAATGTGATTAATAACGACCCTGCGGTTGGAGATAAGCTTAGATTGGTGTTTATGCCTAACTACAGAGTTTCGGCAATGGAAAAAATTTGTCCGGGCGCTGATTTATCCGAGCAAATATCTACTGCCGGGAAAGAGGCCTCCGGAACCGGCAATATGAAGTTCATGATGAATGGCGCGATGACTATCGGAACTTTAGACGGCGCAAATATTGAAATACGGGAAGAAGTTGGAGCGGAAAATTTCTTTTTATTCGGATTGACCGAGTCTGAAGTAGACGCTATACATTCTCATTACGACCCAGCGGCTTTGATCAATCAAGATAATGAGTTGCAGTCAGTGATGAGATTATTAGAGTGTGGTCATTTCAATCAATTCGAACCAGGCATTTTTGACGACATTATCGCTTCGATTAAAAGTCCCCATGACCCCTGGATGACAATAGCGGATTTTCGCAGTTATATTGAGGCTCAAAAGCGTGTAGAAAAAGCCTATCTTGATCAGGATTATTGGACTAAGTTAAGTATTTTGAATACGGCTGCAAGCGGTAAATTCTCTACAGACCGCACTATTAGCGAATACAATAGGGATATCTGGAAATTAACTGCTATTGATGTTAAGTAAATATAGCCGGACTGTTAGTGATGTTAGATATTGTCTTGTTTGAACCGGAAATTCCGGCAAATACTGGCAATATTATTCGTTTATGCGCTAACACTGGCGCTAATCTTCATTTAATTCAGCCTTTGGGATTTGAGTTGGATGATAAACGTTTGCGCAGGGCTGGCTTGGACTATCATGAATGGGTTCACATCAGACAATATGGCGCGTTGGTTGATTATATTGACAGGTCTAAGCCCAAAC
The DNA here is from genome assembly GCA_963741375.1 of uncultured Pseudomonadota bacterium. Classification (GTDB taxonomy): domain Bacteria; phylum Pseudomonadota; class Gammaproteobacteria; order Methylococcales; family Methylomonadaceae; genus Methylomonas. Next base: position 13,774 of record CAVUMJ010000149.1, on the reverse strand, counting down.
GTCTTTTTGCGGTAACCACAAAAGGCCGCAATATTTATAGTCAGGTAAATTTTCAGTCGGGCGACGCTATTTTATTCGGACCGGAAAGCCGGGGATTGCCAAGCAACTTTCTGGAAAATTATCCCGAGTATTTGAAAATATATTTGCCTATGCGTAAAGAAAGCCGTAGCCTTAATCTTTCAAATTGCGTTTCCATTGTTCTGTATGAAGCTTGGCGGCAAATGAAATTTGCCGGGGCTGAATTTAAGGTTTAGTTTTCCAGCTAAGCGTGTTTTAAAAAAGCCGTATTGTAATAACGGCATTGGATAAATTCTACTTGTTCCACAACTGTTCTAGGGTTATAGTCAATATGGCTATTAAGCCGAAATAAAAATTAAAACAAATAGTTGGAGGAGGTAAGAATGTTTGGAATTATTGAACTTTCTGTCATTATGCTATTGGTAGCCGGAGTTGCGTTTCTACCATTAGGATATTTTATTTATATGTACACAGCTAAAAATGGTGAACCGTTTGGCGAAATAGAACCGCATGGCGATCATGAATCCCCGCTTTTAAATGCAGTAGGGAAAGTGATCAATAATATAAAAGAAAGAGTTTTCAAATAAAATCGTTTCTTTACACAACAAGCCGGTGAATACCGGCTTTTTTTAACCCGTTTTTCCACAGGTGGGACAATTCGGGTTTTTTTTCAAACGCATGGAATGCCATTCCATAGTCAAACCGTCTATTAATAACAAACGTCCATTCAATGTTTCACCGATTTGCAAAATGATTTTCATGGTTTCCAAAGCCTGAATACTACCGACAATGCCGGTAATTGGGGAAATTACGCCATTTCTAGCGCAGTTTTGCGCTTCCTCTCCGCTATTTTGATATAAACAATTGTAACAGGGGCTATCGTCAATACCGGGTGTAAAAACACTGATTTGGCCTTCAAATCTAATTGCCGCACCCGAAACCAGTGGGGTATGGCTGCCTACACAAGCCTTGTTAATGGCGAATCTGGTAGTGAAATTATCACTGCAATCCAACACGACATCGGCAGCAGCCGTTTCATTTTCAAGTAATTGACCTTCCAGGCGAAGCTTATGAGCCAATACTTTAATCTCAGGATTAATTTTTTTCAGCGTATTAAGGGTTGAAATGACTTTATCCATCCCTATATCGGAAGAGTGGTGGGCAATCTGGCGTTGCAAATTGGTTAAATCCACTTGGTCGTCATCGTAAATGCTGATCTGGCCAACGCCAGCGGCGGCAAGATACATGGCAGCCGGAGAGCCAAGTCCACCCGCTCCAACAATTAAAACCTTGGAATCGAGTAATTTTTGCTGTCCGGTAATATCGATTTGCGGCAGCATGATTTGGCGGCTGTATCGTAATAATTGTTGGTCGTTCATAAATTTAAGTAGTTGGCTGTGTCTCAGATATTGCCAAAGTGCTTGACAGAGTGCAAAACCGGGATATTATTAGCACTCACTAGCATAGAGTGCTAATAATAATTTTAAGTTTAGCTTTATACCATGACATTAAGGAGACTTTAATGAAAATCCGTCCGTTACATGACCGTGTTGTCGTAAAACGTGTTGAAGAAGAAACCAAAACTGCTGGCGGCATCGTGTTGCCAGGCACTGCTGCAGAAAAACCAAGTGAGGGCGAAGTTTTGGCAGTTGGTAATGGTAAACCATTAGACAACGGCCAGGTGCGCGCTCTGGAAGTAAAAGTTGGCGACAAAGTATTGTTCGGAAAATATTCCGGGACAGAAGTTAAAGTTGATGGCCAACAATACATCGTCATGCGCGAAGAAGACATTATTGGTGTTTTGGGTTAATTCCACGAAATCAACACTTATCTTTTTCAAAACTTATCATTTTAGGTAATTTATTATGGCAGCAAAAGAAGTTAAATTTGGCGGTGACGCTCGTACATTAATGGCGCAAGGCGTCAATATTTTAGCAAATGCAGTAAAAGTGACTTTGGGCCCTAAAGGTCGAAATGCAGTATTGGATAAAAGCTTTGGTGCGCCAACCATCACTAAAGATGGTGTGTCGGTTGCAAAAGAAATCGAGTTAAAAGACAAATTCGAAAACATGGGCGCTCAAATGGTTAAGGAAGTGGCGTCAAAAACTTCCGATGTTGCAGGTGATGGCACCACCACTGCAACTGTTTTGGCGCAATCTATTGTTAACGAAGGTTTGAAATCAGTTGCCGCCGGCATGAATCCAATGGATTTGAAACGAGGCATTGATTTGGCTGTGACTGTAGCGGTTGCTGCAATTGAAAAAGCCGCCACTCCATGTGTAGACAGCAACGCCATTGCCCAAGTCGGTACGATTTCGGCCAACTCAGACAGTTCTGTGGGCGCAATCATCGCAGAAGCGATGGAAAAAGTCGGTAAAGAAGGTGTTATCACTGTTGAAGAAGGTACAGGACTGGATAACGCTCTTGACGTGGTTGAAGGTATGCAATTCGACCGCGGTTACCTGTCTCCTTATTTCATCAACAAACAAGAAAGTATGAGCGTTGAACTGGATGATCCTTTTGTTCTGCTCTACGATAAAAAGATTTCCAACATTCGCGAAATGTTGCCGGTTTTGGAAGGTGTGGCTAAATCAGGCCGTTCCTTGCTGATAGTGGCGGAAGATGTTGAAGGCGAGGCGTTGGCTACTCTGGTGGTTAACAATATGCGCGGTATCGTTAAAGTTGCTGCGGTAAAAGCGCCGGGCTTTGGTGATCGCCGTAAAGCCATGCTGGAAGATATTGCCGTTCTGACTGGTGGTGTGGTAATTTCTGAAGAAGTGGGTCTTTCTCTGGAAAAAGCCGAAATCGACCAGTTAGGTACTGCAAAACGCGTACAAATTAACAAAGAAAATACCACCATTATTGATGGCGCTGGTAATGAAGCTCAAATTAAAGGCCGAGTAGCGCAAATTCGCGCTCAAGCTGAAGAAGCCACTTCCGACTATGACCGTGAAAAACTGCAAGAACGTTTGGCCAAATTGGCTGGTGGTGTAGCTGTCATTAAAGTTGGCGCAGCAACTGAAGTTGAAATGAAAGAGAAAAAAGCCCGGGTTGAAGATGCTCTGCATTCTACTCGCGCAGCGGTTGAAGAAGGCGTGGTTGCCGGCGGCGGTACAGCACTGATTCGCGCTCTGACTTCTCTGGAAGGTTTGCAAGGCATCAACCATGATCAAAATGTTGGTATCAACATCTTACGTAGAGCAATTGAAGAGCCATTGCGTCAAATCGTAACCAATGCCGGAGATGAAGCTTCCGTCGTTCTGAACGAAGTTAAGAAAGGCAGTGGTAACTTTGGTTATAATGCTGCAACTGGTGAATATGGCGATATGATTCAAATGGGTATTCTTGATCCAGCAAAAGTAACCCGTTCCGCATTACAAAATGCGGCGTCGGTTGCTGGATTGATGATTACCACTGAAGTGATGGTCGCTGATGCGCCGGCTGACGCCAAAGCGCCAGCTATGCCTGATATGAGCGGTATGGGTGGCATGGGCGGCATGATGTAATTGCCGCTTTAAGCTTTTGCTTAAGAATTGCCCCGGTACTGCAAGGTAACCGGGGCTTTTTTATGTAATATGCTTTCTATTGATTTGTAAAAGAGGCGAAATTATGCCCCATAGTTTTGGCAATCAAAAGTTAATTCCGCATCTGTCTGCTGTGGTTTTTTTGTTGTTAGCTTTATTTTTGGCCGGTTGTTCTTCCCAGCCTAAAATACCTACCCCGGAAGAACAAGAGCAAAAACTGGCTGAGGTTATGAATAACGGCGGCTATAATCCTGCCAGAAAATACACTATAACCAGTTACCAGGATGTTTGGTTGCACGACCAAACGCAACTGGATATTGTCATGACGGCGCCGACTGAGCCAGGTCATTATCCTTTGATCATCTATCTGCCTAGTCTGGGGGAAAACGCCTCGGCCGGGCAACTTTGGCGGGAAACATGGGCTCAAGCCGGGTATGCAGTCTTTAGCGTGCAACCACAGGCAATCAGCCAGGCTCTTAAGGAGATTGGGCAGGATGGGCGGGATAAACCCGGAGAGCCGAATGGGGACGATGACGAAAATGATAACGATTCCGGTAAGGATGGAAAACATGGCGGCAAATCCTCCCGCTCAGGCCGAAATAGTGAAATAAGATTTCTTGGTCACGAATATTTTGCGGTGGATGCGCTAAAAAGCCGGATGGAACAAGTTTATTGGGCTTATCATCAGTTGAAAATGCGTGTGGCTTCGGCTACGCCCGGATATGCATCTGTGGATAATTCAAAAGTGGTTTTAGCTGGTTATGATTTAGGCGCTCAGACAGTGGCAGCTATTTTGGGCGAACGTTTCGCGGTTAGTCTGCCGAAAAGCACTGAATTAAATCCCTCTGCCGCCATAGTATTAAGTCCATCCATTGATCTTGCCGAAGGTGAAGTCCGTAGCCGTTTTCAGAACCTGAATATGCCGCTGCTAGTGATTACAGGCAGTGAAGATAATGATCCTTATGCTATCAGTTCGGCCTCGGTCAGATCGGCAGTTTGGGAGTTTTCGCCTGCAAATGACAAATATTTGTTATTGCTGAAAGGTGATGTGCATGCCTTATTAGCGGGAAAAGAAAAGGGCGGCCGTTTTGGATTGAACAATGGTCAAGGTGGTGATAAAGGAGGTTTCGGCGGGTGGGGAGGGGGGGCCAGACATTTTCAGCCTGCTAATCAATATGGTAGCTCCGGCGGTCATGGACACGGTCAAAATGGCGGAGGTACGGGTGGAGGACATAAGGACGAGGGTGAGCATAAAAATGCAGATTTGGGTTATAAGCAGGTTGCTGCAGTGTTTAGCGCGACCTCTGCTTTTTTAGATAAAGTCTTGAAAAATGATGAATTCGCCCAATTCTGGATTGATGAAAAAGCTAACAATTGGCTGGATAGAGCGGGTGTGTTAAAAATTCGCTGATTGCAGGCAAATCCTTTCCAAATAAATGAGTTAATGATGGCCAATGAAAATTAATCAGCTTAAGCGCTTATCAGTATGGCTACCATTGTTCTAACCACATTAAACGCGCGATTTATCCACACGGCTTTCGGTTTACGTTATCTGTATGCCAATATGGGCGCGCTGCAAACTTGTACCGAACTGATAGAATTCAATATTAATCAGAGAGCAACTGATATTGTGGAAAAGCTGTTACAGCAACAGCCTGAAATTATCGGTTTTGGCATCTATATCTGGAATGTTGCTGAGATCAGCCATATCGTCTCCATTTTGAAAACAGTTGCGCCGCAGGTGACTTTAATTCTTGGCGGGCCGGAAATCAGTTATCCGCCGGACTTGCCGGAAGTTGTGGCGTTGGCGGATTACGTCATCACTGGTGAGGGAGAGATTAGTTTCCCGCATTTGTGTCGGCAATTAGTTTGCGGCGAGCGGCCGCATCAGAAAATCATCGCAGGCGAATCTGCGGATTTAGCAGTTTTGGCTTCTCCATACCCTTATTATACGGATTTGGATCTTAGCCAGCGTGTCACTTATGTTGAAGCCTCCAGAGGCTGCCCCTTCAAATGTGAGTTTTGTCTTTCCGCATTGGATCAGACCGCTAAGCCGTTTGCTTTGGATGTATTTTTAGAAAATATGGACAATTTATATCAAAGAGGCGCCAGACAATTTAAATTTATAGATCGCACCTTTAATTTGAAGGTGGACAATAGTGTGGCGATACTGGAGTTTTTTTTAGAGCGCTTGACAGACGATTTGCATTTGCATTTTGAAGTCATACCGGATCATCTGCCGGATAGGCTAAAGCAAGTCATTCAGCAATACCCTCCGGGTTCTTTGCAATTTGAAATTGGCGTGCAAAGCTTCGATCCGCTTGTTCAGCAGCGCATTAATCGCAGGCAGGATAATCAAAAAACCGAACAGAACCTTAATTGGTTAAGAAAAAACTCAAACACCCATCTGCATGTCGATTTAATTGTCGGTTTGCCGGGCGATACCCTGGAAAGTTTCGGCAAAAGCTTTAATAAGCTGGTTGAATTGAATCCACAGGAGATTCAAGTAGGCATATTAAAAAGATTGCGTGGCGCTCCAATCAATCGGCAAACCAGTGAGTTTTTAATATGTTATGACAGCAATCCGCCATATTCGGTATTGAGCACACGAGACATCAATTATGCGGATATGCAGCGCTTGAAACGATTTGCGCGCTTTTGGGATTTAATCGGCAACTCAGGCAGGTTTTTGGAAACCTTGCCGGTTATTTTTGCTGGTCAGCCATTCCAGCGGTTTTTGATATTGAGCGATGCAATCTACGAATTGACAGGTAGTACCTGGCAAATTAGTTTGAATCGTTTGTTTGAGTTAAGCTATAAAACCATGACGGAATATTTAGATGTATCTGAAGATTTGGCAAAGCAGGTTTTGCTGAATGATTTTCAGCGTACCGGTGAAAAGGGAAGATTGGATTTCATGCAAACAGGTTTGAAAAATATCGGAAAACGCATTGTTTCAAACCGTCGGCAATTACAGGCATTGTCGGGGAGCAGGCTTTAACTGGGAAATTACTGCACACTCGAACAGAAATGTGAAAGTCCTGAATTTGTCTGGCTATTACTGGATTTAGCTTTGACCTAATCAGTCAGCGGTGCGTATTCAGCAAGTGACAGTTGAAATAAACATCGACCATCAAGCTTTGAACAATATGTATACATTTCGGGATGAGAATTTTTGTAACGAATTCCAGACGAATAATCTGGATGATAAACCCTTGGTTGAGTATAAAAGACAGGAGACTCTGTAAGGGCTAGTAGCATATAACAAGGTTCTGTACGCAGAAAATTATTCGCTAGGTTCTAATTTTCCGGTGCGCGCGGCGTTATCAATAAGCAATTATTTGTATTGTTATTAATGCAAACCAACTACTGCTTTTTATCTGTAAATGGGTTCAGCAGACGTACACCAGTATATTCAAAATCTTTAACATTTCTTGTTACCACGGTCAGGTCATAAATGAGCGCGGTGGCAGCAATGAGTTTATCGAGCGCGTGTTGAGCAACTGGAACACGCAGTTTTGCCCACAGCAGAGCAATATCACTGTCAATACCAAGAATATTGCTCTGATATTGTTGTAGTATGATGCTTAACCAGTTTTCCAGGAGTTTACCTTGTATACTATCGCCACGATGTAAAATCAAGTCAACGCCTCGGCGTAGTTCGCCAACGGTGATGGCTGAGATATAGACTCGGGTATTTTGCGTGATGACTGTATCGAAAAATTGGCGAACTCCCGCATTTGCATTGTCGCCTTTTCTGATTTCACTGAAGACATTAGTATCAATTAAATACATCGGCAACGTCAGTATCGTCGTTAACTCTCAGAAAATCAGCATCGACACCAACATTAGGAATATTTGCTATAGCTTCAGCGAAGGATTTACGTGCCGGTTTCAGCAAAACCTCAGCTAAAATAGCGCGATGTTCGGCTTCTGTCGAACGTTGATGTTCCACGGCTCGTTGCTTAAGCGCATTGATGATTGATTCGTCAAGATTTCTAACAACTAAACTTGGCATGGAATTCTCCGATAGCTTTACTTGCTATCAATGCTATCATATCTCAAAGCAATTGCAATAATATGCAATGCTTCTAATTATGCCCTCTTAATTTGATTTAAGCTGGTAGGGTTGGCGCCTCTGTTTATGCCCACGCGGATTGAAATAGCGGGAAAATTTGCTCATCCTACATCCTGAACAAAGTAACTGGTTTCACTTGAAGAATTTGCCTTCGAGTGATGCGCCGCGCTACTCGCTTGGCACATCCTTTAGGCTAACCCGCCGCTTGGCTCATCCTTAGAGTAACCCTGCCCATACTGAAATTGGATGCGTGCGAAGCCGGCGTTTTGATGTTTAGGACGAATGGCCCTTGATCCTAAATAAGGCCTTCTTCCCGAAGCGCTTGTTGGACTGCGGGCCGATTTCCAATATTTTCGGAATAACGGTCTAACGCCGGCCACTGGGCAATATCCAAATTGACATGCTGACCCCAGCTTAGCATCACAAATAAGTAAGCATCGGCGACGCTAAATGCTTTGCCAAGCAAATACGGTTGGTTGGATAAATGTTCAGCAACGCTGCCGAGACGAACAATAAGTTTGTCAATGGCTGAATCTTTTAGCGCTTGCGGCGCTGTGGCATCGAACAACGGCGAAAAACTTTTATGGATTTCAGTTGAAATGAAGTTCAACCACTGTTGCAGCTGGTAGCGTTCAAATGTTCCAGCCGTCGGCGCCAAGCCTTTATCGGGGGCGCTGTCGGCAAGATATTGAACGATTGCCGGACCTTCAGTGAGCTTATTGCCGTTATCCAGTATCAGCGCCGGTACATAACCGTTTGGATTAATTTGCCGAAAATCCTCGCCGGTTTCGGTCAGTTTGCTCTGTAAATCGACTTTTATTAGTTCAAGGGCTAAGTCCGCTTCGCACGCTACGATATGAGGTGAAAGGGAGCAAGCGCCGGGAGAATAATACAGTTTCATGATCGCTCCTTTGCTTTTATTGAATTATAAGTTCTTATGGCAGTCGCTTTCGTTGTGCTTGTATGGCATTGGGTTGGTTGTGAAGGAAAGCCCGGAATCATCCCATTTATATGACTGGATGATGAAATCCGGTTTATTCAACAACGCCGGGACTGGTCAGCCCCAATTAATCTCCTGTCTCCATGAGGCAAGAGTTAACGCGAAAAGCCGTCAGCTCCTTGGTTTGTATGTTACAGAAACTAGCTGACAGCGAGTGCCAAGATGTCACTTTTCAACGCCGGTGTCAACAGAAATCAACGATGTAAGCCGTGCTTTCATTCAAATTAGAACGCTATAAATACTGATCCACACCAAGTTGGCAGTGTTTAAAGTCCGGATTGTTGACGCGTTCCATTAAGCGTTGGTAATTGCTGTCATGTTGGCTTCTATCGTTTATTGGGTGCCAAAGATGTAGAACAGGTACGGCAAAGCGGCCTTCTTTACGCTTGACGCCTTGATGAATTAAGCGAACCACTAGATCAGAGTCTTCAAACCCCCAGCCTTCAAATTGTTCGTCAAAGCCGTTAATCGACAGAAAATCTTGTTTCCATATGCCCAGATTGCAAGTCATGGCTTTTTGCCAATATTGGCTGAGCCGGTAGCGTAAAAAATTTAGCGGAACATAAACTAATGGCTGTAGACGGTTAATGTTTCCGAAAATTCGTTGTTGCACAAAAAAACTGAATGGTTTGCAGTGCAGCGCAGTTTTTTGTTCCAGAATTTGCGAGGTAAAGTTTTGACTCAATAAAATACGATTACCGGGTACAAAATAACCGTTTTCTGAAAGTTGGCGATGTCTGCTGATGAAATTGGGAAAAGCCACACAATCCCCGTCCATAAACAATAGATAATCGCCTTGCGAAACCGCTACAGCTTTATTGCGAATAGTGCCTGCCCGGAATCCACGGTCTTCGTGATGAATTCGGCGAATTTTGATAGTGCTGCTATTGATAAAGCGACCAACCAATTCAGCGGTTTGATCGCCGGAACCGTCATCCGCAACGATGATTTCGAAAAACTGGTCATTTTGCGCCAGCAGACTGTCCAGGCATGCTTGCAAAGCCTGCGGCCAATTGTAAGTGGAAATAATGACAGAAATTAATCCGCTCATTTTACAGATAAACTGTTATTTAGATTGCGGAGCTTTAAATATTTATAGTAACAGCCTTCCGCGTTGGAAATTGCCAGCATTAAGCCTTCCGGGCCATCCAGTATCGAGGCTTTGATGAAATAAGTGCGAATAAAAGTCCATAGAGCTTTGGCAATTGCCAGCCCAAGACTAGCATTTTTGCTTTGCCGGTAAAGTTTTTCAGCGCCAAGTGTCGAATAGCTGTTGATTTTATGCAAAACCTCTTCAAAATCAACAAAAGCTTCATGTAATAAAGGCTGGTGAAGTTGTTTGATTTTGCCGGTTACCGCGATGCGTTCATGCACCACATCGTTACTGAAATTGCCGGCGGTTCGCCGAAATAATCTTAAAACCAGATCAGGCCACCAATCCCCATGTTGAATGATTTTGCCGCAATAGCTGGATAAGCGCGGGATTTCAAAGCCGTCAACGTCTTCTTTTAACATGGCTTCTTGAATTTCGTGTTTTAAAGCATCGTTGATTTCTTCATCCGCGTCAATTGATAGCACCCAGTCATGTTTAGCTTTTTCAAGAGCTCGTTGCTTTTGTGGACCAAATCCCGGCCAATCCGTGCTAAAAACCTGTTCGGTAAATTGTTTGCAAATGGCGACGGTATCGTCAGTACTGCCTGAATCGAGAACAATAATCTCATCAGCCCAGGCCACGGAAGCCAAACAACGGCCAATGTGTTGCGATTCGTTTTTGGTAATAATAATGACGCTAAGCACGGATCAAAATGTCCACAGAAAATATTGAAAGAAAAATAATTTTAAGATGATGATAGCAAAACAGGGTTTTGCCGGCATTAACAGAATCATTGCCAGATAAAACTATTCTCAACACGAATGCCGTGCATCGTCATTTGGTAATTTAACAATTCATTTTCCCGCCAATGTTTTTCCCGGTTTTTTTGCTGGTTTTTTTTAAATTTTCTTTCTATCCAGCTTTGATTTAATAATTTGTAATTATAACGGCAACCTAAGCCTTGTTTTGTGCTCAAGCCCAACTCCCGTTTCATTGCAGTTTGGGTAATGGAACCAAAATGATGAAGCCAGGATGCGCCGGTGATGGCGCTTGGGATGCCGGCTTTTTCGGCTTCATGAAAAAACAATGTATCTTCGTAACCCAGCAGCTTTGGAACGGGTTGAAAATAACCGATTGTTTGCCATACACTTTCATGAATGGCTAAACAAACGGCATGCTTTGCGCCCAATCTTAACACTTGAGACATCTTGCTTGAAGCTAAACCGGCAAACTGATCGAAGTCATAATCTAACTGGCCTTCTATCAAGGCGGGAGAAATGATTTTTAACTGGTTTTGTTCCGCTACCCGGATTAAATTTTCCAGCCAACCAGCCGAAACCACGACATCGTTATTCATAACGATAGTCCATTCAGCTTGTAAGGCCAGTGCGCCTTGATTCCAGGCAACGCCGCAGCCAAGGTTTGTACGGTTGCAGATCAAATCTCCAAGCGGTAAAGACGACAAATATTCTTTAGTGTTATCAGTCGAGCAGTTATCAACTATAACCAGACGACTTAAATCCAGGCCATGATGAACCAAGCTTTCTACACACTGACGTGTGTATTCAATTTGATTATAACAAGCAAAAGTCACACAATATTTTAGTGGATTCATTTTTCTGGTTTATGGAAAAGTCGGAAAGTTTATCAGTTATGAATAAAAAAAAGAATGAGTTAAGTCAGTATGAATTTTTTTATGTTTACGTATGCTTAGCGCACCTGTTTTTTGCCTATACAGTGCATTTTTAGCTTCTACGTGTTTGCTTGCTCATTATTTGCGCTGTCAGCCCGGTAATGATTAATCCATAAAAACTGGCCGTAAATTTCATAGTCAGGACTTCGCTGCTTAAACTGCATACCATTAGGCAAACTATAAAAGCTATGCCAAAGTGACTGGCCTGCCGGGCTTGGGTATTATGTCGGTTTTTCCAAAAAAAAATAAGCGGGATAAAAAACAAAGCTATTACGGAAACGCCGCCTAAAAAGCCGGACCGCAACAAATTAGCTAAGAATTCGTTATGAGGTCCGTTGAATAAAATGATGTTTCTGGTTTCCGGGCTGGATATTGAAGTGATCCAGGGTTGATTGAGAGAGCCGGCAAAACCGCCGTCACCGTAACCATATAACGGACTATGCTTGAATAACTCCCAGGACATCTGCCACATGGTTAACCGAAATCCTGCGGAGGTTTCGCGGTTGGTATGGTCCAGCCACATTGAGAGTTCAGCAAAGCCACTGAAAAGTCTATCCAGAAACGCCGGTTGCAATAGGCCAATTAAAACCACAGTTCCAAAAAGCATACCCATGAGGATTAAGATAGTGTGCTTCGGCAACTTGTTACGATTTAAAATTAGCCAGGCAAATAATAAAAATGGGATTCCTAGCCAGCTGCCCCGGGTTCCTGTGCCTACCAGCAAAAATAATCCGGCAAAAATCCCGGAAATTTGTATAGCCAAGCTCTTAATATTGCCAGCCGTGAAGTTATCTATACTGAAAAGGCAAAAAGAGGTTAAAACCAGAATGTATGTTCCAAATTGAGTTGGATCTACGCTGGCTGTGGCAAATCGATTATCCCATTTTGCCGAGATTTCAGGATGCATCAGCACTACTGGAATGACTATCAACAGCGCAGGCGCCGCGCATATGCTAATTAATTTACTAAAATCAATTTGTTTATAGCTAAAATAGATTAGTAGAGGAATAGCCAGTAAGATTCTAGCCGGACCGTCACATGCTTTAAACAGCCATGCTTGACGTAAAAATTGGCTAAATATGACGGCGCAAATGGGCAAGGCTAATACCGTCATGATTAATTTCGTTAATCCAAATATCTGTCTTGATTTAGCTTCCGCAATAGCTGGTTTGAGTTCGGCAAGAGCCGGTATCAAAAGCAAGATCAAGCAGGCATTAGTCATGCCCCGTACCGATAAGAAGCCCAAAATGCTGCAAAATAAAACAATTGCCAGATAATTGTCCAGCCAAATGTTTTTGGGGGAGCCTATGATATAAAAGGAAGGCGGGTTCAAAAGCAGTTCTCTGATTATGCGCTTAATTTTAGAAGATTAAGATGAAACGACGGTAATCATGAGTTAGAAAAAGCTGCCATAACTTGCTGGTTAAAGTTTTCCGGTTCATGACTAATTGTTTGGCGATAAGCTTCCAGTTCTTGTGAACAGGTTTCGAATGAGCTAAAAATTTCATTTACGACCTTTTCCAGACTGTTCATAAAGCCAATGTCATTTACATTCAGTTTAAAGCGATTTGGTATAGGAATGTCAACCGGATTTTCAGCAGATCCAAATAGTCCGGTAATAATACAACAACCATGGATCGCAGCTTCTCTAGGAAGGCGATCCTTACCGGGGTGATGACCAAAGTCCAGATAAATTTTTGCAGAAAGAAATTCTGCGGCAAGTTGTTCCCGGTCTAGTCCTTTTAATGCTTTGAAAGTCCAATGCGGGAAAGTAGCCATAATGCTTTCTGTGATTTTTGTGCCTTTACTGGGATTGTAGCAAATAATGTTTTGTCTATTTGCCGTTTCAAGCCTGGGAATTAATGAGGCCAGATAGTTTGGATCGGTAAAAACAGGAATGGGATCACTAAGCGGCAGAGACTGGATGCCGTGACTAGCCAAAAATTCGCTGGCGTAATAACTTTGCGCAAAGTGCCTAAGCCCGGTTAAAGCTTTTATTCCCTGCCAAGGTATTTTGCCTTTTAGAACATTTTTCCAATAGCGTATTTTGTCTCGTAAGGGGTTCTTATAACGGATACATTTTTTTTTTTTTTTTTTTTTTTTTTTTTTTTTTTTTTTTTTTTTTTTTTTTTTTTTTTCCACGTCTCCAGTTCGCGTTTGGTGGGCTTCTCCGGCGGTTCCAGCGGATCACTCCAAAGCAAATCGCACAACGCCCCAGAAGAAGAGTTTTGCTGGAAGCGGTTCAATTCATCAATGTCATCGAGCTTGGTAAAAAGAAACGGGCTCAGAAAACGAGGCACTACTCAAGGAAGAAATGTGATTCCCATTTTTACAGTTTTGATGTAACTGATCCACCATGAAAAAAAAA
>CAVUMJ010000148.1:0-10581 GCA_963741375.1 uncultured Pseudomonadota bacterium | reverse complement strand
TTCAGGCACATCGTTCATGGCAGCAATTTCCGCCTGATGATGCAGGGCTTGACGGCGCTTGAATTCAGTCAGCGTCAATCCTCCTAGTGACGGATTTCCAATCTTGCCTAAAAAACTGGATACCGGCGACAGATTGTCTACGCTGATATTGCTGCAAATATAGATGGAATCCGATTTGAGAAGGTCGCGTAAAAAAGCCACTTCCATGGCTTGTTGCTTGATGTTGTCTAGTATGGGTTCTTCCAGATATTTAGTGCCGATCCGGTAATCTCCGGAGTAGTGAAACCATTTGTCTTTAGGTAGTTTGTTAGACAAGGTGGTCTTGCCGGCGCCGGACATAGCCAAAAGCGTAATGCTCTTTGATTCCCAGTCCAGGAATTCTTTAGGGCTCATTTTCATTTTTGAAACTCAATCCAGGAAATCGCTTATATCCAGGTCTTCCCGATCTGCACGCGCATGTCTGTCAGTATCAGTGTATCCTAAATCGTCTTCTTCGATGTCGTCAAAAGGAGCACTCCAATCTTCCGGGTCTTCTATGTAATCAAAGGTTGAGTTATACCAGGTTTCGTTGTCGTATTCACCCAAATCGCCATTAGCGTACTGCACTTCAATGGATTCGTCATTGCCTTCGATTGCAACAACTTTAAAGGTGAGATTATTTTCAAAGTCTTTATACCAACGGCCTATGACTGGGTCTGCAATAGTTGTCATCGTCACATCCTATCTTTTTGTCGTGAGTAAGTTAATCATACCGAGATTGCATTGTTATGGCGAGTGGATTAAGCAAATTTTAGTGAAGAGGGTTACAATAAAATTATTTTTGCGCTAAATCGTTTTATGAATGAAGAACGTATAATTGAGCTGGAAATCAGGATGGCTTATCAGGATGATTTAATACAAGCCTTAAATCAAGAAGTAATCAATCAGCAAAAACAAATTGTCCGGTTGGAGGAAACCTGCAAGTTGTTGAATGAGAAAATTAAAAGCTTACAAAATGTCCGTCATGATCAGGTTGAAGTAAATGAGAAACCACCACATTATTGAAAATTAAAATCAACTGTTTTGGGTGGCGTGGCTCTTTGATTTTTTAGAATGACCGGTATTTTTAGATGGCGCCAGGTTTTTTTGTAAAGTTTTTTTATGCGTTTGAGCAAGATAAGTTGGTTTCTTGCTGTTTGATGCGATAACCGGTTCCGCCTTGGCGCGAATATGACAATGCGAGTGTTTTTTAGCACAACTATTGTGATGTAAAGCCACGCTCGCAATTTTAACGTGGTCAACCCGTGGATGTTTATAGTTTGGTTTGATCCGTATTGGCTCATGCGAGGAATAACCGGTATCGGCTCCCATTTGAATAGCGCTGCCGGCGCAACGATTGGAGGATAATTGAAAAGGCGGCGGGGCAAAATCATCGTCTTTAAGCTGAGCAACATGGCTGCCCAAGTTGCCGGTAGAGAGTTTCTCAAAACCAACATCCAGTAAGTTTCCCATCTGTTCGAAGCGTTCGGCGCTGCTGTGGCCTCCTAACAAAACGCCAATCACACGATGGCCATTGCGTTTGGCGGAGGCAATTAAATTGTAACCTGAGCCGCAAGTGAAACCGGTTTTCATGCCATCGGCATCCGGGTAACTTTTTAAGATTCGATTGGTATTAGGCAGGATTCGGCCTTTATATTCAAACTCCGTAACAGAGAAATAAGGATAATATTGCGGAAAGTCATGAATCAAGGCTGCGGATAAAATTGCCAGATCACGGGCGCTACTGATCTGACCTTCGTCAGGCAGGCCGCTGGCATTGTGAAATGAACTGCTATACATGCCTAAACGTTGGGCCTGTTGTGTCATTAAGGCGGCAAAGTTAGCTTCACTGCCGCCTATTGTTTCCGCCAAAAGTACAGCTGCATCATTAGCGGAACGGGTGGTAACGGCTAAAATGGCTTGTTCGACACTGATGGTTTGATTTTCCCGCAACCCCAGTTTAGAGCTAGGTTGCATGGACGCATGCCTGGAAACCACCAGTTTGTCGTGAAGGGAAATTTTTGCCGCCTGTAATGCGGAAAAGGTTAAATAAAGCGTCATGACTTTGGTTAACGAGGCAGGATACCAACGTTGGGCAGCTTCATTTTCGTGTATGACAAGCCCGGTATCGGCGTCAATTACCACCGCCGAGTAACGCGCAGATGCGTTAAAGCTCTGCAACATCATGATAATTAATGAAATTAGGATAAGAAGGTGTTTTGGTGTGGAAGTCAACTTATTAATTTCCTATAGAAAGTTCGCCTAACTGTTTGAGCGCATTATATAATTATAAGCATAATTTTGAGAAAATTTGTTTTTCCTGATAAAAAGTTTTAATCAGGATTGGAATCTCTCACCATGACTTTGCTTGAGCCTTAAGTTTATGTCACCATTCAGTCATTTCGTATTTCGAGAAAAGCTAAGTTTTGCTTGGCTAAGTTTAGTTTCTGCGGATATTTTCTTGACTTTAGCGCTTCTCTTTAAAGAATGATCAATGCTTTAAGCAGATTCATACATTTCGTATATATTTTATATTATTATTTAAATTACAAGAAAAACAAATCTGCATTTTTATAACTGCTACGCGAATTTGATGTGGGTTTGGCTTTTATGTTAAATCGTTGGATCTTCCGGGGATAATTTTACGGTGAAAGGATTGTTGTATGCGTGTACTACTAGATATGGTCATATAAATGGAAACTGATGTTCTTGAAGCAGCTGAAAAATATTCCGGATTAATAAGCTTACTCAAAAAAAACGGTAAATTATCGGATTCCGATTTAGCTAAAGCAAAACGGCTACAAAAATCTTCTTTGGAGGACTCGCTGCCACAGATGCTGATTAAATTGGGACTGTGTTCCGAAGCGGACGTTGCCTTGGCTTTTTCCGAAATACACGGCATACCCCGCTCATTGCCGGAACATTATCCTCCCCAGCCGCCACTGGGTGATCAAATTCCATTGCGGTTTTTAAAAAACTACCATGTCATTTGTCTTGACGATGACTTGCAGACACTTAAAATTGCATTGATAGACCCGGAAGATGAGTTTGTGATTCAAGCTTTGAAATTGGCAGCCAATAGGCAAGTGGAGCTGACAATTGGTCAACAATCCGAAATCGACTCCGCGCTGGAAATTCAGTTCGGTCAAGGCAAGTCGCAAATGGATAAATTGGTTGATGATCTGACCATAGACGATGAAAGAAACGAAGATCTGGAACATCTGAAAGACTTGGCCAGTGAAGCGCCCATTATCAAAATGGTTAACTTTATCTTGCAAAAGGCGGTTGAAAGCCGCGCGTCAGACGTGCATATCGAACCGTTTGAACAAAGCCTTAAGGTTAGGTTGCGTATAGACGGCGTATTGCAGGATATTGATTCTCCCCCGGTGACCTCCACTGCTGCAGTCTTGTCCAGAATAAAAATTATGGCCAAGCTGAATATTGCCGAGCGGCGCTTACCCCAGGATGGCCGGATTAAGTTGCAAATGATAGGCAAGGAACTGGATTTACGGGTATCGACTATCCCAACTTTATACGGCGAAAGCGTGGTGATCCGTTTGCTGGACAAAGAAAACGCGGTTTTGGATTTTGCCGCACTGGGTTTTGTTGGCACGCAAGCTAAACAGTTTATGGATGTGTTGTCGCAACCGCACGGTATTATTTTGATTACAGGCCCTACCGGTAGCGGTAAGTCAACCAGTCTTTATGCGGCTTTAAAACAGCTGAACACCTCTGAGCGGAAAATTATTACCGTTGAAGATCCGGTGGAATATCAGATGGACGGTATTAATCAGATTCAAGCCAAGCCGCAAATCGGTTTAACCTTTGCTTCCGCTTTGCGGTCCATCGTGCGTCAAGACCCGGATGTCATTATGATAGGGGAGATGCGGGATTTGGAAACAGCCAAAATTGCCGTTCAGTCCGCATTGACCGGTCACTTGGTGTTGTCGACACTGCATACCAATGACGCCGCCGCCGGTATTACCCGTTTGCAGGATATGGGGCTGGAAGAGTATTTGCTGAGTTCAACCATTAACGGCATTTTGGCGCAACGGCTGGTCAGAAAACTTTGTCCGGCATGCAAAGTGGCGGAGCCCGCTTCTGATGTGATGATTACTGAAATGCAATTGAGAAAATGGCAGCCGGAAGGCGAAATTTTACTGTATAAGCCGGTGGGTTGTCCGGCTTGTAACGGCATAGGCTATAAAGGCCGTCAGGCTATCATTGAGTTTTTAATCATGACTGACGCCATCCGCAAACAAGTGATGAAGCACGAAGAGGCTTATTTGATTCAGCAGCAAGCCATTAAAGACGGCATGCAAACCATGTATGAAGATGGCGTTGGCAAGGCATTGCTAGGTGTGACCACTTTGGAAGAAGTGTTGCGAGTCACGACAGAGTCTTAAATATAGTTTATTTGGTTGCGGAAAATGAGTGGGCATTGTGATACCCACTCTCGGACAGCCTCCTACCTCGCTGAGCAAATAATCAAAAGTTGGTTTCAACGAGCGGACTAATGTCCTCATCATAATCAATGCCGTCAAGTCCAAATCCGAACAGTTTTAAAAAGTCGGCGTTGTAGGCTTGATAATCGGTTAATTGTTGTAAATTCTCTTCGGTGATTTGCGACCAGATTGCTTCAACTTTGGTTTGCACTGCAGGGTCTAGTTCTTTTTCGTCAACCCGGTAGCGGTTTTCCTGATCGATTCTTGGGGTATCGGCATATAAACATTCTACAAACAGACGTTGAATTTGTTCAATGCAATGCTCGTTCGTATGGTTTTCCTTCATGACCTTGATCAGGATAGATAAATATAAAGGCATCAACGGAATAGCGGAGCTGGCTTGCGTCACTAAAGCTTTTAACACGGCGACATGGGCGTATCCGTTTATATCTTGCAGTTTAACGGCAAGATTTTTTGCAGCGCGATCCAAATCTTCCTTGGCTTTGCCTATGGTAGCCTGGCCGTAGATAGGCCAGGTCAGCTTGTCGCCTAAATAAGTATATGCCACGGTATGCGCGCCATCAGCCAGTAAATCGGCTGACTTTAAGGCGTCTATCCATAACTCCCAGTCTTCTCCGCCCATCACTTTAATGGTACTGGCAATTTCCTGTTCGGTGGCGGGCTCCAGAGAAATATCGGAAATTTTTAAAGTGTCCGTATTAAGATTTTTGGAATGATGGGGATTGCCAATAGGTTTTAACACGGAGGAATAAATTTCACCGGTTTCAGGATCGGTGCGACGCGGGGAAGCCAGGCTGTAAACCAGCAGATCAATTTTACCGAAACCTTCAGTTAATACCTTGATAACCTGATTTTTAATCTCTTTGGAAAATGCATCGCCATTAATTGTGACAGCGTTCAGACCGGCAGCGCTGGCCGCATCGTGAAAAGCGGAAGTATTATAGTAACCGGCGGAAGCGGTTTTATCGGTAGGCGGCTTTTCAAAACAAACACCGATGGTGTTTGCGCCATAACCAAATGCTGCGGTAATCCTGGAGGCCAAACCATAACCGGTTGAGCTGCCGATAACTAGCACATTTTTCAGACTATGGCCATTGCCGGGGAATTTGGATTTTATATAAGCAATTTGCTCATGTACGTTGGCTGCGCAACCTTTGGGATGCGCTGTAGTGCAAATGAAACCGCGAAGTTTGGGTTTGATGATCATGGAATCTTCCTATACTGTATGGCGTGACGATTGCTTTTAAAGCAATTTTTTTAATTATGACGGCAATTATACCGTGTTAAGCTCAGTTTAGCAGTGACTGAGTTTTGGCGAATCTCAATAAAAAGTCTTGTAAATAATGGCTGCTGGCGTTGGTGTAATTGCCGTCCGCCTGGTAAACAATTAAATTTTCCATGCTGCAAAGGCTTTCTGTGCGTGAAAAGCTCAATGCTGAGACTTTGGCTGATTTACCGGCAAAACCTTTAAAATTGACTTGTTTGACCGGATGCAAGGCTTTATCCAAAGCCAGCCTGCAAAAATGCTCAACGGCGAAACCGGGTAGTAAAATATAAAATATGCCGTGTGGGGAGAGCAGTTTGTCTGCAACGTCAATTAGATCGGCATATGGCAAAGCATCGGTATGTCTGGCTAACATGCGTTTGGCGTTCGCTGGTTTTAAATGCTTATCAAAGAACGGCGGATTGCAGATGATCAAATCATATTGGTTATCGTCTGTTTGATAGAAACAGCGGATATCCTGGTTAACGGCAGTTAACTGCCCAGCCCAAGGGCTTTCCCGGAAATTATGGGTTAACTCCCGGTAGGCGTCCGGTTCAATTTCAATGGCGGTGATTTTACCTGCGCCTAGTTGTGTGGCCATTAAAGCTAAAAAACCATTTCCGGCACCAATTTCAAGCACTGTGCCGCCGGTTGGGATTGGGGCCATCGCTCCAAACAAAAGGCTATCCGTGCATATTTTCATGGATGATTTTTGCTGGCGGACTGAAAAATGCTGAAAATGGAATATTGGCATTAAATTTTTAAATTTGTCCTGATAAAAAATCCGTATTTTTATATAAAACGTTATTCCCCTATCAGATAATTAAGCTAAAATAATTTAAAGTTATTTACAGTTTAAAGCCAATACGGGAGGGAGTTTTATGTTGTCGTCACTAAGCAGCCAAACTCTGAACAGCACCCAAGCACTGATACAACAATACATACAACAAATCAGTTCCGGATCAAGCATTAACTCCGCAGCTGACAATCCTGCCGGTTTAGCGATAGCGGACGCCATGACCACGCAATTGGGCGGGCAAAATCAGGCTATCAGCAATATTACTTCCGGTTTATCGGTTACCGGCACAGCTGATTCGGCTTTAAGTCAGGTTACCGATAACCTGCAACAATTACGCAATCTTACCATACAGGCGGGTGATGGCGCTTTAAACAGTACTGATCTGCAAGCCTTACAAACCCAGGTTAGTTCTATTACTCAAAATATTGACGCCATTTCCGGTAATACCCAGTTTAACGGTCAAGCATTGTTAAACGGCAGTTATTCCGGTCAGTTGCAAGTGGGGCCGAACACCGGCGATACCCTAAACCTAAATTTAGGTAATGTTTCAAGTAGCGCTCTGGGTATTTCCGGCATAAACGTCACCACGGCTTCCGGGGCTAATAATGCGCTGACAGCCATAGATAACGCCTTAAATAATGTTTCCACCTTACAAAGCAATGTGGGCGCAACTTCGGCAGGCTTGAATACAAATTTGTCGAATTTAAACAGCAGTTATGTGCAACTGGCGCAATCTCAAAGCAATCTTCAAGATACCAACATACCGCAGGCTGTTAGCGGTTTAAGCCAGGCAAATGTGCTTGGTCAGGCGCAGATCTATGCCTTAAAACAGTATCAACAAAATCAACAAATGTTCGCATCAAGCTTATTGAGTGCTTAGTTCTTTCGGACAGGGCCATAGGGCGTATTAGCGAAGCGTAATACGCCGGATGATCGAAGGCCAACATGCGGCGCAATACGGCTAACGCCTATTGCGCCCTATACCCTACGGTTCCTATTCTCGGACAGCCTCCTAGCCAAGCATTATGAAACATGTTCTGATAAAAACTCGTCATTACGGGTTAACTTTTTTTTAAGCTTGCCGATATATGCTATATCCGAACAGTTTATAAAGTTATGGAGGCTAAAATGAAAACCAATACAAACCAATTTGTCGCCAGGATTGTTTTTATTGAAACCCTTAGCGCAGAATCCATTGCAAAAACCGGATACGGTATTTATGTCTATCTGAGTCCGGTTGAAATTGAAAATTTATACGGACATTATCAAAGCCTGGGTTCGCCTGTAAGGGATTTCGCCCGTCAGTGTGTCAGGGCAGTTTTAGATAAATAATCAGCCCGTAGCCTTCTATTTGCCTTTTTCAGGGAAAGGGCTTTTACGCCCTTTCATATAAATCCAGACTGTTTCAATATTAGCAAACCAGGAAATCCAAGCTTTGCCAAATTTTTAAGTTGCAGTTTCCCGGATTATAGACAATGCGATTCCAGTTGATGCCGGTCAAGCACCTCCATGATTCGTTCGCAATTGATTTTTTCTTCCGCACTGTCAAGAATGTAGCGCGCCAAGGCTGAGATACTTTTCCAATTGCTAGGCTGAATGACAAAACGGTAAGCCTGAGTAAATAAGTCGTTAAGTTTGGCTTCTTGCTGCATTGGCGACGAAACAAAAAATTCCAGATAAGCCCTAACATGCTTCATATCGGTGCTGCCGCCATAGTTGTTCAATGCGCACGGTGTGAGCAAGTTGAAATTGAAAACTTCATCATCCCGAATTGACACATATTTGGCTTCTGCCAAAGGGCCCGCCAAAAAATTGATAATATCGGCTTCATACGCCATTTGATAAATATCGGCAACTGAAGAATCAATAATATTGGCCGTATCCTCCAGCCTAATCATGGACAGATCGTCAATCAGCCGGCCACCTGTAACCTGAGTAGATACAGGGCAAGCAATACCGTCAAGTTTGATTTTCTGAATCTGGAAATAGATAGAAGGCAGGTTTTTGAGCTTATTCCCAAGATAAATCGCCGCCGCATGCCCCGCTTCATGGAAAGCGGTCCGTTGATTCAATTCCGTAGAATCGGTAAAAACATTTTCATTAAACTGATAAAATCTCTGCATAACTTTATCTCCTTGTATAAGGTGCAGCGTTGAAGCCGCACAGTGCAAAGTTGAATATTATTGTTTTTCTGATGGTAATGATTGCGCCATGACTATAGTTTTTTTCATAATAATTCCCTTCTGTTTGTTTGAAAGGTAGGTGCGTTGATCCCATCACGATAACAATGAGGCTTTCATAATTTAGCAAAAAAATCTAGCTTGTATAATGTGGTGAATTGCCGCGCGACAATTTGTCCGTTTTTCTGCTGCTTTTGTTAAATTATCAGAGTCAAAGGCTGTCGATATGGCAGATGCAGCGTTCAATATGATAACCCGATGATTTCTTGTTCGGAACTATTCATGGGTTAAAAAATACCGACCGGTAATATTTACTTTGCAGTTGGATAATGAAGTGGTTGAAATGGCGTTGGGAGCGCATTATTAAAAATATGGCGGAAGCCGCGTATCGTCGAGGCACGGTAAATTTGTGCTAATTAAAAATATTGAGAAAAATCAGTGAATTTAGCGAACTTAAAACTCTAAGCCATTGGTTTATTTGCTGCCATAGGTTATTTGCAATGATTTTTTTTGAGCCTGTCCGGGAATGGGCATAACCCTTTAATTTTGAATGGATTAATAAACAGCATAAATTTATCCTGATCGTCGAGGCGACTTATTTGAAAAGCGCGGTCAATTGATGTCTGATTGGGCTGGTTTTTGTCTTCCTGCTGAGAAAAGGCCCAAATGATTGACTAAATCCTTTTTCACTTGCATAGTAAACCGTCTAATTTAGGAAAAAATCATGAATCAATTATCAGAGCAGATACTTTACGAAGTTGAAGATCTTCCAGAAGATATGCAAAGGGAAGTAATAGATTTTGTTCAGTTTTTAAAAGCAAAAAGCCAAAAACAAAAGCCTTATGACAGCCAGCGAATTTTATCATTGCTCCAGGAAGGCCGTCAGCAAAATCTATTTGCCAGCATTTACGGTCCCGTTGCATGGCAAAAAGACATCCGAGCTGACCGTCCTTTACCTGGTAGGGATTAATCGGGTGATTGGATAGCAACTTATCATTTATTCTTTCAATGCGTATATTCCGGGATTGACCTGTTAATTCAAAGCAATAGGATTAATTTTTCTGAAATCAGTCATCCGGAAACTATCGGATATCCAAGAATCACACCAAATGAAGAGACTTATCTTCTGCGTAATTAGCTAACTTAGCGAAGTTAAACCAGCCCTAAAGGAGTCCGTTAATGTCTGAAATAACCGGAAATTTTCAGAGTAGTTGTCGCCTCGACGGTTAAATCTTAAGCGGCTTTTGTGTTTTGGATAATTTCCACATTGTTAGGTTTATAGTTAGCGTCAGCCTGATCAGGATTAAGATGGACAGCTTGGATTCTTTGCCAATTCCGGGAGCTACCGCTCCAACGTTGCGGGTTTCGAGCTTGAGCAGCCTCGTAGACGGCTTGACGATGTTCCAGAAGACTTTCATCCAAACCGTCATGGCGTTGTGCTGGGGTTACAAAACGGATAGCGCTGTGGCGATGTTCCTGGTTGTACCATTTTACTAATTCCGTTACCCAATAACGCGCTTCCTTGATATCGGCAAACGGTTTTAGAGGGTATTTAGGGCGGTATTTTAAGGTTTTAAAAAGTGATTCTGAGTATGGATTATCGTTACTCACAGCAGGTCTGCTTAAGGATGGCATCACGCCCAATTGTTGCAAGGTTGCCAGCATAGTGGCTCCTTTCATTGGACTGCCGTTATCAGAATGCAGGATCAGCTGTTTTGGCAGAATACCTTCACGATGGCAGAGGTCACGCAACACCTCGCCTGCCAAGGCGCTACTTTCCTCTTCATACGCCTGCCACCCCACGATCTTTCGGCTGAAAATATCCATAAACAGGTAAAGATAGAAAAACTGCCC
>CAVUMJ010000147.1:0-9724 GCA_963741375.1 uncultured Pseudomonadota bacterium | reverse complement strand
TGAGCTTCTACAACGGCGCAACCCTGCTCGGCAGCGGCACTCTGAATTCATCGGGAGTGGCTACTTTCTCCACAACCAGCTTGCCGGCGGGAGCGGACAGCCTGACGGCGGCATATTCCGGCAACTTGCTCTTTGCGGCGTCCACGTCGGCAGCGCTCAGCGAAACGGTGAACACGGCCTACACCGAACGGCTCCGCCCGCTCCATTGTCGGTGGCGCAGGGTGGTTCCGTCGAGGTCAATGTCACCGTGCCTCCGGTCGGTGGCGCCTTCAACAACCCGGTAACGATGTCGGCGACGGGGCTGCCTCCTGGGGCGACGGCAAGCTTCAACCCCCAGGCATCTCTGATGACTTCGCCCTGTTTTTCATAGGCGATTGGGCCTTTACAAAACGGCGCTCCGTTCCAGCCCTGACCGCCGCCATATAGCGCAAAACGTTCACCAAGTTGTTTATAGAGGGCATAAGCGGTTTTCTTGCGGCTACGGCCACCAGGCATAAACAACCAGGGAATGCGTTTTAAACAAGTCAGATTGGCAATCATCACGGCATCATAGCGCCGGGTTAAGGTCGGTTGCCAGG
The DNA here is from genome assembly GCA_963741375.1 of uncultured Pseudomonadota bacterium. GTDB lineage: Bacteria > Pseudomonadota > Gammaproteobacteria > Methylococcales > Methylomonadaceae > Methylomonas. Next base: position 9,146 of record CAVUMJ010000147.1, on the reverse strand, counting down.
CCTGACCAAAACGTTGGGTATCGAAAGAGTGCTTGGCAAAACGGACGTTTTTGGCGCCGGCCCGGCAGGCCAGATCGGCAAAATATCCTGTTCCACCCAGGAAACTCATTTCCGCTTCAACCATAACGGCTTTGATGGTTGGATTCAAACGCTTGACGATAGGATCGTAGGGATCTTCCTCATATAAAATGAGTTTGGGTCTGGAAGCGGTATTTTTAAGTTTTTGGATAAATTCGCGGTCCATGGGGTAGTCGTTCCCTGGATGCTGAATAAAAATAAAATCAGGGGCAAAATTTATGACCGCTTCCAAAAATTCGTTTTGGGCAGCTTGAAGATTACCTAAAACCTGTTGCCTTACCAAATAGGAGTATGCCGTATACGCAGAAAAAACACCTTCCCCATGTAGTTTTTCGAAAGCCATGCGAGTGCCAATTTGTTGTCCCTCAACACCTTCATTTGGTACATAAAACCAGCGCACGTTATCTCCCGAAGTCTATTCAGTTTAGGATTATTGGAATTCTTAGCTATAAAGCAAACGGCCATTTATTCTATTAAGTATATCATCAAAGCCATTGTTGCCGTGACGACCCAAGCAAACAAACCTTGGCAAAAACCGGAATCAAACTTTATCTGTTATTGATTCCAGAAATCCTGTCAGTTTTTTTGCACAGACTTCGCTGGTATAGGTCTTAACAAAGCATTCCCGTGCGGTTTGGCCGGCATTTATCATCCATTCCCGGTTTTTTAAGGCATGGGCTATTAAATCGGCAGCCGCGGAAGCATCATTGACTGGCAGACTAACAGCAAATCCTCCCTCTGAGAAAATCTCGGGAATACCGCCTACCGGTATGGCAAATACCGGTCGTTGTCTAGCCATGGCTTCAATCAGGGTAATACCAAAACTTTCAATAGTAGCGACATGAATATAAGCTTGGTGTGCAGGAATGCTCTCACTGGCATTGCGGACAAATCCGGCGAAATGCACTAAGTCGCTGATATTTAGAGATCGGGCTTTTTCCTCCAGCATTGCCCGGTCAGGGCCATCACCAACTATTGTCAATGTCACCGGCATCCCCAGGTTCCGAAGTTTGGCGATGATTTCCAACAAATATTGCTGATTTTTACGGGTTTCCAGCGTACCGATATTAATCAGATCGGCTTTGGCGGCGCATGTGGCGGGCGGTCCCGGGTCAGCCAGGAAATTAGGCGCCACCACTGCCGGGATTTCAGCAATTGCCGGAATCCGACTGAGCAGTTGACTATGCATAAATCTGGAAACAAATACTAATCCGTCAAGTTGCGGCAATAGATTGGCTTCGAAATTCCGGATAGCGGAAAACGACCAGCCATCATGGGCAATCACACCCTTTTCCCGCCATTCATCCGCTTGGGAAACATTAAAATGGATGACCAGGACTACCCGTTGATTTACAGAAACCCGGGCTTTAAGTGCAGCATCCGCGCTAAGCGGGCATTGTGCATAAACAATACAATCCCGACCGGATTTTAAGCGTTTTTTCAAAGCCAGCCTTAGGAAAAAAGCATGCCAATAACGATACCACCAAACATTTAGCTCTCCAGATAAAGTCTGCAAAATTTTTCTGACCGCGAAAACCGGATAAACAAAAAATAAATAATAAGAAAAAGGGGTAACAATTTGATGGGGTATCTTATGCTTGGTCAGATATTCGCTATATGCGTTAAAGTGAGTTTGCACACCTGTTTCACCAAAAGGACGCATGGTTGTGGCAATAATTATTTCAGATGTCATTTTTCATGGTCCTGTCTTTCCAACAGCAGAGTTAGGGAAATAAAATTAAATTCTTAAGTTTCAAAAGCCTAAAAATGATAGAATTGAACACATAAAATATCTAAAGTCACTGTCAAATTAACAGCTTAGTCTTCAAACTTTATCATAAGACTTGACTTGATTCACAAAGCCGAAACGTTTATCTGATTCTTTAATAATCTGCTATCGGCATTATAAACGGCGTATTTCAACCAAAATTACAAGGCAAAACAGATTCATGAAAACTTTTCTGGTTGGCGGCGCAGTTCGGGATCGTTTGCTGGATTATCCGGTAAGAGAACACGACTGGCTGGTGATTGGTGAAACCATAGAATCAATGGTCACGCAAGGTTTTAGGCCTGTCGGCAAAGACTTCCCGGTATTTTTGCATCCTGTCACTAATGAAGAATACGCCCTGGCCCGCACTGAACGCAAAACCGGACCAGGATATAAAGGTTTTGCAGTTTTGTCCACACCGGATATGACTATTGAAGAAGATTTGCTGCGGCGAGACCTGACTATCAACGCCATGGCGATTGACAGCAACGGTAACCTAATTGATCCTTTTGGAGGTCAGGCGGATATCCAAAAAAGGTTGTTGCGCCATGTTTCGTCTGCATTTAATGAAGACCCGGTACGCATTCTGCGAGTTGCCCGCTTTGCCGCCCGTTATGCCCATCTGGGTTTTAAGGTGGCGAATGAAACCATGATATTAATGCGTGATATGGTTAGCAACGGCGAAGCGGATCATTTGGTTCCCGATAGAATTTGGGCGGAGTTGTATAAAGCCTTACAAGAATTTACTCCAGCTGCTTTTTTTGAGGTATTAAGGGACTGCCGGGCATTGGCAGTAATTTTTCCTGAGATTGACGCTTTATTTGGCGTGCCGCAGCCGGAAAAGCATCATCCTGAAATTGATACCGGCGTCCATACCCTGATGGTCTTGCAACAGGCGGTTTTGCTGTCGAACAACCCGGAAGTTCGTCTGGCGGCATTGCTTCATGATTTAGGCAAGGCGCTTACCCCCAGCCATATCTTGCCCAGCCATCACGGCCATGAACTGAAAGGCCTGCCGGTTCTGAATCAGTTTTGTGACCGGATTAAGGTCCCTAAATCTTTTAAGATTTTATGCGCGCATGTCATGCAATACCACACCCATTGTCACCGCGCCCTGGAATTACGCGCCGACACTTTGGTTGATTTGCTGCTGGCCTTAGGGGCGTTTAAATCCGACAATCGTCTGGAAGAATTTATTCTGGCCTGTGAAGCGGACGCCAGAGGCAGAACAGGCTTTGAAAACCGCAGCTATCCACAGGCTGATTATCTGCGTGCTGCGGCTGCCCAGGCAACTGCCGTCAATGCCGGCGATGTTTTAAATGGCGAGCTAAGAGGAGCGGAAATTGGCGCGGCTCTTAGGGAACTTAGGATAATAAAAGTCAATCAATTCAAAAAAACCTATTTTTCATCAAATGAACATATCAGTTCTGCCAACTAGTCTGTAAAATGTGCTGAATAATGTACGCGCATCCTTCCGGTATTTATCCTGCATTAATTCCGTTTAAAACATACAAATTTTCATGATTATGCTAATAATATATTTGGGCTGTGTTAATGCTTAGTTATCGTCATGGTTTCCATGCTGGTAATTTTGCCGATGTTTTAAAACACAGCTTACTGGCCCTGACTATTAACGCTTTAAAACAAAAGGATACTCCGTTTGTTTATATTGACACTCATGCGGGCGCCGGTAAATATTCTTTTAAATCCGAATTCTCTAAAAAAACCGGTGAATTTCAACAAGGCATAGCCCGCATATGGAACATGCCGCAACCTTTAGCAGAATTGAAAGATTATTTAGCGGCAGTCCGGGCTGAAAATACCGGCAATCAACTGGTGCGGTATCCAGGCTCTCCGCAATTAGTCAGACGCTTGATCAGAAACCAAGATCGTTTGATATTGTCTGAACTGCATAGTACCGATTTTGAAAGCTTGTATCAATTATTTGTTCAGGACAAACAAGTCAGCGTTGCCAAGGAAGACGGCCTGAAGACGCTGGATAAAAAGCTACCGCCCATCCAAAGGCGCGGCTTAATTCTAATTGACCCAAGTTATGAGTTGAAGAGTGATTTTAACAAAGTGGTTACCGCTCTGACCAGTGCGCATAAACGCTTTGCAACCGGTATCTTCGGACTTTGGTATCCGATTATAGAACGGGGAGTAACGGAAAGAATGTTACAAAACCTGATAGATACCGGTATTCGCAAGCAATTGCGTATTGAACATTGCATTACCGCCGATGGAGCGGTGCGCGGCATGACCGGTTCTGGTATGCTGTTTATCAATCCGCCATGGCAGTTGGAGAATCAGGCAAGGTTACTGTTACCGTGGTTAAATGAGGTGCTTTCCGAAGCAGGCGGGCATTGGAAAGTTGAATGGCAAGTACAAGAATAGATTGCTGACTTGAACATTATAGGAACTTGTAATGATAAAAAAAAATCTTGATCTCATCATTGTCGGATTCGTCATGATTTCCATTTTCATGTACGAAGTGACTTTAGAAGTTCTTGAAGAAGCAGCTCATTTGTTATTTGAATTATTACATACTGCTTTCGAGTGGGTTGAATTAGGTGTTGATCAAGTTGTCGAACATATGTTTCACGAATTGCATATTGGTGAAGCAATCGCGTATCTGTTTATTACCGAGCGCCACGGCAGTCAGGTTATTACCTTTTATATTTTAATGTCCGCCATTGGTTACGGATTATTTAAACTATCAAAAACTTTTCCCGGTCTGTACCAGTTTTTGAAACGAGCTTTTTTAATGTCCTGGATAAGAAGGAAAACCCAGTTTCATTTATATTGGCGCTCTTTAACCCAATTGCATAAAGCATTTTTGGTTGCAACCGCACTTGGTGTTACTCTGTTTGCCTCGCTATTCATCATTTGATTTTCACCGGATTAAGTTCTCTTTACAAAATACATCATGCCCCTATTAGATCAAGTCAAAAACGAGATACTTTATTGCAGTGGACTGCAAACTCAAGATATCGATACGGTTATTAACACATTGCTTAATACGCCGGTTGATATTGCCGACATTTACTTTCAGTCCAGCCATTTCGAGTCATGGTCTTTAGAGGGCGGCATTATCAAGGAGGGCAGTCATTCCATAGAACGCGGGGCTGGCGTCAGAGTAGTCAGCGGTGAAAAAACCGGCTTTGCCTACACTGACAGACTGGAACTGCCTTTATTAATGGAAGCCGCCAGGAATGTCAAAGCCATAGTCAGACAAGGACAAAATGCTCACAGCAAAATTAACGGCAGGCAAGATTTTTCACAACTTTATCTGCCGGTTAATCCTTTAAAATCTTTGGCGGATCAGGAAAAAATTGAACTGCTGCAACGGCTGGACAGAACCACCAGACAATTGGACAACCGTATTGAAGAAGTGATGATTAACTTGATCGCCGCTTTTGACAATATTTTGGTAGCCAAGCAAGACGGCTCCTGGTGTGCGGATGTAAGACCCTTGGTGAGAATGAATATTACTGTCATCATGACCGAAAATGGCCGAAGGGAACAAGGCAGCATGGGTGGCGGCGCACGGCATGATTACCGGTATTTCTTAGAAAATGATAAGGGTTTGGAGTACGCAAAAGAAGCGGTAAGACAAGCCCAGGTCAATTTGCAGGCCGAAGAAGCCCCTGCAGGTAATATGACCGTGATACTGGGACCGGGCTGGCCGGGCATCTTGTTGCATGAAGCTATAGGTCATGGTCTGGAAGGTGATTTTAACCGCAAAGGCACTTCTGCTTTTAGCGGCCGGATTGGTGAACGGGTGGCGTCTGATTTATGCACGGTTGTTGATGACGGCACGCTACCCGGCCGGCGTGGCTCACTGACAATTGATGACGAGGGCACGCCTACCGAAAATACAATTTTAATTGAGAATGGCATACTTAGAGGCTATATGCAGGATAAACTCAATGCCGGACTCATGGCTGCAAAGCTTACCGGCAATGGCCGCCGTGAATCTTATGCGCATTTGCCTATGCCAAGAATGACCAATACCTATATGCTACCCGGTTCAAGTGATCCGGAAGAAATGATACGCTCCGTAAAACATGGTTTATTTGCGCGTAATTTCGGCGGCGGCCAGGTTGATATCACTTCCGGCAAGTTTGTGTTTTCCGCCAATGAAGCTTATTTGATTGAAAACGGCAAAATTACTCGACCGGTTAAGGGGGCTACCTTGATTGGCAACGGCCCTGACGTATTAACGAAAGTTTCCATGGTCGGCAACGACATGCAACTTGACAGTGGCGTGGGCACCTGCGGCAAGGATGGTCAAAGCGTGCCGGTTGGCGTGGGTCAGCCAACCTTGAAAATCGATGGCTTAACCGTTGGCGGGACAAACGTTTAACATTACCAATACGTATCAAACTTAAGAGAATATATTTTGCAAAGTCAGGAAGAAATTAATCGCTTAAAAAATGTCGTTCAACGTTTGCTGGATGAAGCCAAGCAGCAAGGCGCAACAGCAGCAGAAGCCGCTTTCAGCGTTGATAACGGCCTGTCCGTGACCTCTAGGCTTGGAGAGGTGGAAACCGTTGAATTTCATTGCGACCAAGGCATAGGTATTACGGTATATTTTGGTCAAAAAAAAGGTTCTGCCAGCACCAATGACATTTCTGCGGATTCCTTGACAGAAACCGTCAAAGCCGCCTGTACTTTTGCCCGTTACACCAGTGAAGACGAATTCGCTGGTTTACCGGAACAGGATAGATTGGCAACGGAATTTCCGGACCTGGAGTTAAATCATCCCTGGTCAATTGACGCAGAACAGGCTATTGATCTGGCTATTGAATGTGAAAATGCTGCGCTTGGCTATGATCCGGCCATTACCAATTCCGAAGGGGCAACAATCAATACTCATCAGGGAGCACGGGTATTTGGCAATTCGCTGGGTTTTTTGCATGGCGCGCTTTCCAGCAGACACTCGATTAGCTGCTCTGTACTGGCCGGCAGCAACGACGCCATGCAGCGTGATTATTGGTATAGCGTGGCGCGCAATGCCGGCAATCTGGAAGCAGCCCGCCAAATTGGCGAAAAAGCCGCACAAAGAACTATAGCCCGTCTGGGAGCACATAGCTTGACAACCAGACAGTGTCCGGTGCTATTTTCTGCAGAAATGGCGTCCGGCTTGATCAGCTCGCTGATCGGCGCTATCAGCGGAGGCAGTCTTTATCGTAAGGCGACTTTTTTGCTGGATAGTCTGGATACCCGCATATTGCCTGATTTTGTACAAATTTATGAGCAGCCATTTCTAAAAGGCGCTTTAGGAAGCGCCAGTTACGATGCAGAAGGCGTGGCGACACAAAATAAGCATATCGTCGTCAGCGATGGGATTTTGCGGTCTTATATCCTAAGCACCTATTCGGCTCGCAAACTGGGCATGCAAACCACTGGCAATGCCGGGGGAATTCATAATCTGACCGTGGAACCCGGTCAAAACGATCTTAACGGCATGTTAAAACTACTGAACACAGGCTTGTATGTCACTGAATTGATGGGGCAGGGCATTAATCGGGTAACCGGGGATTATTCTCGCGGCGCCTCCGGATTCTGGGTGGAAAACGGCATTATTCAATATCCGGTTCATGAGATAACTATTGCCGGTAATTTGAAATCCATGCTGGCGAACTTAGTCGAAATAGGCAATGATATTGATTTGCGCGGCAATATTCGGGTCGGTTCTATTCTGTTGGAAAAAATGGCGATCGCCGGAGAATAATCTCGATTGCGCCTTTCCGGACAGCCTCCTAGTTTAAACTTTGCAGAATTTCCGTAATCAGTTCCGGGCCTTTATAAATCAATCCACTGTAAATCTGTACCAGACTGGCGCCTGCCTGCAGCTTTTCCTGGGCATCTGCTGCGCTCAAAATCCCGCCCGCGGCAATAATGGGCAGTTTGCCTTGCAATTGCTCCGCCAGTATTTTAACCACCCGTGTGGCTTGGTTTTTTAAAACCGCGCCACTTAAACCGCCGGTTTCTCCCGCTAATTGATGCCCCCGGATTTGATCGCGGTTGATAGTGGTATTGGTGGCAATAACGCCATCAATTTCAAATTCTTGAAGTAGAACGCCAATGTGCAGAATTTCTTCATCGCTTAAGTCCGGAGCAATTTTTACCACCAGCGGCGTGTATTTATCATGCTCGGCGCTCAGTTTCAACTGCTCTTCTTTTAACACATGCAGTAATTGCCTGATTTCGTCGCCTTGTTGCAATTGTCTAAGGTTTTTGGTGTTCGGCGAAGAAATATTGATGGTGATATAGCTGGCCAGTGCATAGCTGTTACGCAATCCGATCAGATAATCCTGACTGGCGTTTTCTATTGCCGTATCGGCATTTTTGCCGATATTAATGCCTAGAACTCCCTGATAATGACTATTGCGAACCTTTTCCAGTAAATGTGTTATTCCCAGATTATTAAATCCCATTCTGTTGATTATCGCCTGATGTTCCGGAACACGAAACAGACGAGGCTTGGGGTTGCCGGATTGCGGCTTGGGGGTGACGGTTCCAATTTCAATAAAACCGAATCCTAAATCCGCCAAAGCATCCAGATAATCGCCGTTTTTATCTAAGCCGGCTGCAAGGCCTAGCGGATTTTTAAACTTCAAGCCCATTACTGTAATAGGCTTCTGTACAGATTGTTGTTGATAAAACCCGGATAAACCGCTTTGATGACTCAATTTCAATGCTTGCATCGTTAGATGATGGGCTGTTTCCGGATCAAGCGAAAATAGGATTGGACGTATAAGCGAATAAATACCCATTAAAAGCGTCTCAGATAAGTTTAAGAACTGTGCAGAACTGCATTATCTCATCACTGCACTTAATAGACATTCTTGCCGACAAAGCCTTTGAATATGGTTAGGAAAACGATTTTGATATCCAGCCATAAGGACCAATGCCGCAAATAATCCAGATCGTGATGAACACGCGCCTCCATTTTTTCTATGGTGTCGGTTTCACCTCGGCAACCATTGATCTGGGCCTGGCCGGTAATACCGGGTTTCACCTTGTGCCGCAACATATAGTCCTGAATCTGTTTACGATAATACTCATTATGAGAAACCGCATGGGGTCTTGGCCCAACTACAGACATAGTCCCTTGCAGCACATTTAAAAACTGCGGCAATTCATCCAGCGAGGTTTTGCGCAAAAAAGCCCCCAATTTTGTCACCCGTCTATCGTTGGCAGTGGCTTGGGTGACGGTGTCGCCATTTTCACAAACTGTCATGGATCTGAATTTCCAGACTTCAATTTGTTCACCGTTGATACCATAGCGTTC
>CAVUMJ010000146.1:0-6274 GCA_963741375.1 uncultured Pseudomonadota bacterium | reverse complement strand
ATCCCAGACGACGCAGTCAAAATATTGGGTTAAACGCGGGTCCAGTTGCCGGGCGGCCACCGGCATTAATACTGTGGCGCGCCGGTTTAATCGCTGCAAACGCTGACCAAAGGCCAGCCAGTTAAGCAAAGCGGAGTCTGCATGCATGCCTAAATCGGACAAAATCAGCAACGGCGTTTGACTGTCCGGCGCTTGCCAGCGAGTGGAATGCGGCTGACCTAAGCGCCTGACCCAAGTACCCGGCTGCTGTTCGATTATTTGTATATCCAGCCCTTGTTCGCCGCGCCAATAACATAGTTTATCTTTTAAGGCCAAAAAATCGGTGCGGTAGGGGAAGTTATGCGTGTTAATGTCGATTAACAGACAGATATCGCCTTGCCATTGATAACGCTGTTGTTTGGGCAAACGCCCCACCTGCACACCGCTGGAAAATAGTTTAACCAATTTGGGCATATCGGTTTTACGCCCAGGCAAACGAGCGCCCAGGGTTTTTAGTAAAAACGGTAGCAGCCGTGACCAGGACGCTAAAGGTGGAAAAGCGGGCGGCAGTTGGTGGTATGGCGGAACTTGGCTTTGGTCAACCTGCAATAAGTCGTCTTTGGCGTCCTCATACCAGCTTAATCTTTGTTTTTGCCGGTTTTCCTGCGGTGCGGCTTGCCAGCCGGTGACGCGGTAATAGCTGGAGCTTTGCTGTTTGGGCGTTTGCGCTTGGTTATCAACAATAAACTGAGATTGTGCAACGGCTGTAAAGCTTTGTTCCTGTTTTTTTTTCGGTTTCTTCAGGTTTTTTTTGACTTTCGCTTCATAGCCCAATACGCTGGCTATGCCTGCATATTCCTGATGCGGCAAATCGGCACTGCCAAACATAGCCCATAACAGATCGGCGCGGCCTAATGTACTACGCGAGAACGGTTGTTGGCTTATTTCGGGTTGTATTGTGTTGGGCTTCAAGGCTTAATCCTGATACATCGCAGGATATTTTTTTAAAGCGAATTGATTGATTTGCTTAAGATACTTCCTTTGTTTCACCTTATCATTAGGCGCCAACACCGATAATGCCCGTAAAATATCCAGATATTCGGCCTGGCCCGGCTTAGTCGGCAATCCTAAATCTTCCGCGCTTTGCCTATCCTGTAATAATAAATCCGCCGCCTGTTTGCAGATGTCTTCATCGCAATAGTCTTTAAAATGCAGCAAGCCTCTAGCCACCATAGTGTTTTTAAAAGCCTGCGGCTCCTTGGGCAAAGTCATATTATGCACCAAACAACGGCGCACAAATGCCGCCGGCAATTCGCGTTCTTCATTGGTGGTGATGATCACCAGCGGCGGCAACTGCTGTTCCTGGCCGATATGGGTTTTTAGCCACGGAATGCTGACCGAGTTATTGCCTAAAATTTCCAGCAGGCCGTTAGGCAGCTCCAGATTGGCTTTGTCTATTTCGTCTATCAATAACACACTGTCTTGTTGCCAACCTTCCGGGGTTTCCGGCCGGGTAAGCTGGTGCAGGCTGTTGTTATAAATCGCATCGGCGGATGGATAATCCAGCGCCCACCAGATTGCGCCGGGGCTGATAAAACGCTTGCTGTCCAGTTTTTCCTGGCGCTGCGCTTCTGTCAGGTTTTGGCCGGATAGCGATTGCGCTTCCGCCAGCCGCGCCACGGCGTCAAAACGCCATAACAAATCCTGGCTTTCGGTATGGGCGTCAATGACTTCATAAATAAACAGGCGTTTCAAGGCGTAAGCCGCCGCACGCGCCAACTGACTTTTACCGGTGCCTGGCTCACCGCGCAACAGCAGAGGACGTTGGGCCGCCAACGCGGTTTTTAGCGCGTAGATGTCGGTTTGCTCAAACTGGTGTTCCGCCTGGGGCCAGGAGCCGTGTTTGGGCAGGTGTTGTATTTCGGCTTTGTCTAATAATCCAAAGCATTGGGTGAGTGAGTTTGGGGTCATTGGTTTATTAGACTTTCTAATGTTTTAAATGATCATTCAAAGTTTTAAAAAATGCTTCAACAGCCGTATTGAGTTTATTTTCAGAAACGATGAATAACTGTATAGCTGGATCAGATTGTAAAATAATAAAATCTAATTCCGGGATAAGTTGTTTTATTTTTAGTTGAACTTCTCTAGAAACCTCAGTTGACATATCAGCTAAAAAACAAATACTTTTTCTAAAGCTTAAGCCTATATGGTTTTTGTGCCAATCGAGCCAAGTACGAATCTCGTTGGCAATAGTTTCAATTTCTACTTTACCTGAAACCGATAATTTTTTGTAATGTTCCTCTGTCCTCTCTTCCCATATTTTATTTGACAATTGTAATAAAGTTGCCAGTACTTCTTGGCCAAGATTATAACCTTGTTCTAATTTAGGAGAATATTGAACAACACTTGGATTTTGTACATTTGCATATCGCTTGCTGGTAAATGAATGTTGAAGTTCATGACAAATAGTATATAACGAGAAGGCCAACTCCGGATTTTGTCTAATTTTATCTGCATCAACAGCATAAATAAGCCAACAATTAAAAAACTTTTCAACAGCGTTACGAAATTCTTCTCGTTTAACGTAATCGTCTTTTGGTAAATTTTTAACAGACTGTTCAATTGCTACTTCAAATTGCTGAACTAAATTTTTAAAATCATCTTTTGAACAATGTTCCAGTAAAAACGGCGCCAATTCATCTGCTGTTAAATTAGTACCGTCTTGCTTAAGTACTTGTAGTAGTTGCTCTTTAAACAAGACACAAGTGTTTAGAGTGGCTGATATGGCTAAGGTAAGATCATCCAGAAATTGTTGTTCTTCCTTGGTAATTTCTTGTTGGGAGCTTGTTGTATTTTCAAATCGATCTGTTTTAGTTTCCGGCATTTCCTTATCAGGCTCTATTCCTGAAAAAAACAGTGCTTGCTTTTCAGGAAAAAGCGCTTCTATCAATTGCAGATAATCATTTTTACGTAAATCAGCCAAAGAGGTTATCAGACGGTCAGCCAAAAAATCCGTCAATGCGTTAATATTTTTCGAAATGTCATCGTAAAGATTTACTCTTTCCTGCAACGGTAGCGTTTTTTCTCTGGGTAAAGACCCAAGCTTAGCGGAAGCTTCTTTTGCTTTTTTATCCCAAAAAGCAACAAGCTCTACTTGCACATCAAAATCATAAGGTTTAAATCCTTCAACAACGATGGCTTTTGTTCTATCAGCCATATCGCCACGCCTGGAAATTTGCAGCAATTCATTCATGCAATTTTCAGATTTAAAATAGGACTCGCTGATTACCGTTATTATTTTATCTGCTTTAGCCAATCGCTGCATAAACGCTTGAATCGAGTCACCTGGTTTTAATGCGTTGGTATCGCGTATAAATTCAATATGATTTTTTTTAAAAACTTGCTCCAACTCTGTAACGATATGGGTAATTTCCTCAGCTCCCCAAGAATAAGAAACAAATACACTAGCAAAACTACCTTTTTCTATTGTTTGACCCATAGTTTCGGTATGCCCCTCTTCATAGCGTGTCATGATAGAATCCCTAGCATTCAAAAAGGCCTGATAGTAGCATAAGTTTTTTGAAAAATGTGACCACGGCCAAGCGCCTCGCCTATTTTCCGTTCACCTTGCCAGTTTGACCAAAAATAGTGAAAAATGAGGTCTTTATGTTTTAGTAGTTTTTTACTACTGAAAAGCGTAGGATTTAATCCTATTCTATTCAGTAGAGGTCTTGTCATGCGAACAACGCAGCAATTCAGCATCACCCTGCCAAACGAGATGGCGGCGGTCATTAAATCAAAAGTTGAAACCGGCGAGTATGCTTCGGAAAGTGAAGTGATTCGAGAGGGACTCCGGGCATTAATGGCTAGGGACCGCGCCATTGAAAGCTGGCTTAATGAGCAAGTCGGTCCCGCATATGATCAGCTTAAAGCCAATCCGTCGCGAGCTGTCACCGTTAGTCAAGTCCGTGCCAGACTCGCGGCAGAACACAAGGAAGCGACAAAAAGCTAATGCCGTATTCCTTGGTATTCTCACCTGAAGCCGAGGAACAATTGGCGGCAATTTATCGCTATATTGCTATGGCGGTGTCACCACAAATTGCTGAACGCTATACAAACGCGATCGTCTCTTACTGCGAAGGCTTAACCACTTTTCCTCACCGAAGCACGCAACATGCTGAAATTAGACCCGGCTTGCGCATAACCAATTACAAAAAACGAACCGACATAGCTTATACAGTGGAAGCCAAGTCAATATCAATTATCGGTATTTTTTACGGTGGACAAAATTACCAAACATCATTAAAGCTGGAACTAGACATTTAAACATCGTACCAATTCTGTAAATACCTCATTCACTAGTCCTTTGCCTATTAAGAATCAAGAATTAATTCAACCTGAGCCCATGCCACGGGAAATTTGCAGCAATTCATTCATGCAATTTTCAGATTTAAAATTTGACTCGCTGATTACCGTTATTATTTTATCTGCTAACGAAGTTTTTACGAGAAACAAGTCATGCTATTTTGTGGTAATCGTGATAACTAAAATTTTAATTCAAACTGAACCACTAGCTATTTTGTTTGCTAGTGTTAATTGATTTATTATCAACTTAATTTAAATAGTCCACCTAGGCTGATACGAGTGATACGTCCAACACCCAATATTCCGGCAATAATCACCATTATTTTAGCCCTGGGTGTAGGTTTTACATGTTATCACCTGCGCCTAGATTTACGCCTCATTTGAACAACTTCAAGTAGTTTTCAAACGTATACATTTTGCCGCGTTTGCCGCCTGTAATTTCTTTCAAAATGCCAAACTGCTCTAAATCAACAATCAGTTTGTAAGCTGATGCTGCAGATATTTCCGCCACTTCGCCTACCTTGGAAGCATCGATCATCGGACGCTGGTACAAGTAATGTATAACTTTTTGCGCATTCACAGCTCTACTGCCCAAGCTTTGTACTTGGCTATCTACAACCTTTTGGAGCATTAAAATATTGTCAAAAGCGTCAATGCTGCTCTTCGCTGTTTCGATAACACCAACCAGAAAAAATTTGAACCATTGCAACAGATCGTTTTTTTCCCTCACCCGCATTAGATTGTCGTAATAAAGTGAGCGATTACGTTCGAAAAAATCCGACAGATACAGCACCGGTTTTTTCAAAATCCCTTTGCTCACCAGATACAGCGTAATCAACAATCTTCCCACGCGGCCATTGCCATCCAAAAATGGATGAATGGTTTCAAATTGGTAATGCACCAGGGCAATTTTCAGCAACTCGGGAAAATAATGAACATTGTTATGCACAAACTGTTCAATATCGCCGATTAACACAATGATAGACGTATGCACGGGCGGCACGAATACCGCATCGTTCAGCGTCGCCCCACCTATCCAATTCTGGCTTAGCCGAAACTCGCCCGGTTGCTTGTGCTTCCCCCGCACGCTTTGCATCAGGGTTTTATGGGTCTCACGGATTAAACGAGCTGAAAAAGGTAGCGTCTGCAAATTTACAATTGCCTCATTCATCGCTGCTACATAATTTTGTACTTCTTCCCAGTCATCCCGCTTATCTAAAGCGACATCTTCCTGATCAAGCAATGCTTCCTCTATATTGGTCTGCGTGCCTTCAATCTTGCTGGATTGAGTAGACTCCTTCAGAACATGCATGCGAATGAATAAATCAATGTTTGGAATGTAGTCTGAATACATATCCAATCTGCCCAATTCTCGATCTGCTTGCCCCAGTAACTGAATCAACTCCATGTTATCCAGTTCCCAGACACGATTGATGCTGTTAGGCTGGAAGCTTTTATAATATGATTGCTGGACGATTTTTCCGGCCTTAAATTTTTTCATCGTCGTGACTTTCCCAAAAACTAAAACAATCTCACTCTATTTTTTAGATTTTACGCAAAAACTAAAATAGCACAAGCAGCTATTTCAGATCGCAGTTCATAGGCTGGATATCGTTTTATCTATGCGCCGAGCAACCTGCGAATCAGTAAAGACTGCATATCCCGTCTGCCATCTACAATGAGAACAATATATACAATCTGAGCTTTTATCCGATAAATGATCCGATAAGGTTTAAAAAAAGTTTGCCTGTATTCTTGAATACCCACTGTACTTAGCTCTTTCGGGTAAGAGCCGCGTTCTGGAAAAACAGCCAAATTTTCTACGATTTCCATCAACTCATCCAACACATAATTAGCATTAGCTTTAGAATCAAATTCGGCAATGTAATCGTAGATGGCCTCAAAATCTTGCTCCGCGCCCTTTGTCAGC
>CAVUMJ010000145.1:0-6292 GCA_963741375.1 uncultured Pseudomonadota bacterium | reverse complement strand
GGCTCTCCACCGGAGACTAACCGGCTGATCTCGGCCCTCGACCGACTGGCCCTCATATCCAACTCCGACTGTCACTCCCCGGCCAAGCTGGGGCGGGAGGCGAACCTCTTCGCCACCGGCTTCGACTTCTTTTCCCTGCGTGACGCCATCAGAAACAACCTCCGGGATACTTTCCCGGGCACCATCGAGTTCTTCCCCGAGGAGGGAAAGTACCACGCCGACGGCCACCGGGAGTGTCGGGTCTGTCTTGATCCCCATGAAACGCGCCGGCTGGGGCTGCGCTGTCCGGTCTGCACCAAGCCCCTCACCGTGGGGGTTAAGCATTGGGTAATGGACGGGGTGACCGGGAAAAGCCCTTCTACCCGAAGGGGCGCCGGGATTCCAGAGCCTCATCCCCCTTCCCGAGGTGCTGGGGGATATCCTCGGCGTCGGGCCCTCCTCCAAGGCGGTAACGCGCGAGTACGCCCGGGCCATAAGCCGGTTCGGTTCCGAATTACTCCTCCTCCTCCATACCCCGGTGGAGGAGATATCCCGGCAGTCGCCGCTTTTAAGGTCAGGCCGTAGACCGCATCAGGAAGGGTAAGGTGACCTGCAGGCCCGGCTATGACGGCCAGTTCGGCATGATACGGATTTTCGCCGAGGGGGAACTGGAGAGGCCGGCCGGCAGGTCAAGGGACTCTTCTGGCGATGAAGCGCTATTGCGCACAAGCGCGTTAAATCCGGTTTTTTCGTGAATCTGGAGAAGGTCGACCGGACAGGTGTGATTGCTTTCCGGAATCAATCCCGTTTTTTCCCCGCAATGGCCTGGTAGTAAACGGGTAGACCGTCTCGGTAACGATCCGGTACCCTTTCGCCATGGGATGAATGCCGTCCCCCTTGTTGAGGGATGGGTCTCCTTGTTTAATTTTCTGGAGAAGGCGGAAAAATGGTTTAGGACTCCTACCTTGGGATACAAATACAATTGAATATTCTAAAAATTCTTTAGTGAAAAAACATTGATGAATATCAATATTTTATAGGAAATATAGGTAAAGCCGGAAATTTAGTCTAAAACCGCTATAACGTCGTCATAACTGATAATTTCCTGGCGAGTAATTAAAATAAATTTGGCTAATTCATTAATACGCTGCCAATTTTGCCGGTTGTTAATAAAATTAAAGGCTTCAGCCACCAATTCCAACAATTTCTGTTCACGCAAATTTTTTGACGCAATAAAGTTTTCCAGATAAATATTGATTTTTTCAAGATCCCGATATCCTCCATAATTATGCAGGGTAAGCGGATTAATCAGTCTTAAATTAAAAACCTCACCGTCTCGAATTGAAACATATTTAGCCTCTGCCAAAGGTCCAACTAATAAATTAACAACATCTGCTTCGAAAGCCCTCTGACAACTATTTTGGTTGCTACAAGACACCAACGATAGACTTTCCAATACCGAGACAGGAATAGTTTGAAATAGATTTCCATTTACCACTTTGGCAAATAATTGCTCGTTAATAGATACCGGTTTTTTAATATGGATTTCGAAAAATAATTGAGGTAGCTGTTTTTGCCGATTAGATATATGAATTGCAGCTGCATGTCCGGCTTCGTGAAAAGCAGTACACCAGTCAACATCATCAGTATCTTGGCATGTTAAGATGGATAACTGATAATCTCTTTCCATAGATAGCACCTTGATCCAAAAAAGATGCGGCATTAAGCCGCACTGAGGAAGGATATAAAACTCTTTACCCTTAGGAGAGGGAGCGCATACAAGAGTTGCACATAGTTTATCCAGTTAAAACAGATTTGGAAATGTGACAAATTGACGCGCATCACCTAAGTTCGTAACAACATCATTAAATCCGTTTAACTGAGTTACTTAAATTCGCTTATCCGGTTTGATTCTTATTTCCAGTATTAGTCCAAAATGGTACTGATAAGAAAAACAAATAAACCAACCAAAGTTGCAACTGCTGATTATTTAATGTATAGCTTAATGCCACTGGCAAGCCTTCAGAGATGCCGGGATGCGCATGAATAAAGTCTCTTCCATCCAGAAAAGCCTTAGTCTCACCTGCTACCATTGCAAATATGGCAAAAGTCAGCAGATAAGCAATCAACCGGTCACGTTGAGTATGTAAACTCCAGCCGACCAATTGATCAAAAGCAAATATCCGGCCATTCAGATTTCGCCGGGTTAAGCCCAAACAAATAATCAAACCACATATGCCTATCACCGGAATCGAGAACTGTTCCAGCGGAAAACTCAAATACCGGCCGTTTATCCCTAAACCATAAGTCTTATAAAGAGCCAGCAAAATAAACAAAATGTATATTGAACGAAGCCATCTTGCCAATTTAAACTCTTCCGCACTATCATGAAGAACATTTGAGCAGCGTAGCACAATCAGACCTGCCAATAAGGCATTGGCGGAAACCATAGCGACAGTGTACGCACGCTGCCAGGGACTATAGCTGGTAAACCATAAATAATTGGCCAGGGTTACCAGACAAATGCTGATAATTTGCGCCAAAATTAAAAAAAGCATCAATCTCGTTAAGGGCAAGGACTGTAACTTCTTGAAAAAAGCCGCCACAATTAAGCCCAACAATAGACTCGCTTCAACAAAACCTAATAACCATTGTGGATTTTCGCTTACTAGCCCGGTTAGAGAAAAAACCGGTTTACGATCCACAGAAATCAAACCCCAATTTGCTCCCACCACACCCTCCAAATTACTTTTCCACGGCTGATTAAACGCCTCAACAATGTTATAGTCAAAATTATGACGATTAGCTACCTCTATCAAATCGCGAATAAATTTAGCCTCGTTGACTACATTAGGTATCGCCAATCCCCTTTGTCTTCCTGCGCTTGGCCACCCCGATTCACCTATCAGGATCGGTTTACCCGGAGCAATTCCACGCGCTTCGTCTTCCACTTGTTTGACAACTTTTTCCAGATGATCCGAGGCATTTTGCACAGAAATCGGTTCATCTTCCCAGTAAGGAAGAATATGAATAGTGATGAAATCAACCTCTTTGATCAATTGCGGATATTTCATATACATAGACCAGACATCTGCGTAAGACACCGGTTGTTTCACCGAACGCTTAACTTCTCGTATGTATCCGATTAAGTGGTCTATATCCAAGTCTCCCCTCAATAGCACCTCATTGCCAATGATGACCCGCTGTACAACATCCGCATTTTCATTTGCCGACTTAATTAATGCCTCTACCTCCAATCTGTTTTCTTTATGACCATTCCCTAACCAACCACCTTGTATCATCTTAATCCCGTATTTTCTGGCTAAATCGGGTGTTGGCTGCATGCCTGCCAGGCTGGAATAGGTTCGAATAGTCTCAGTTTTATCAGCAAGAATTTGCAAATCCTCTTCTATATGCTCAGGAAGCGGATAAATTTTTTCCAGTGGACTATATCCTTCCCGGTAAGGAGCGAACGACAAACTCCTCAATTTTCCTGAAGGCACGTCGGATCCCACATCTTTCGGTTGATTGTTATACCAATCAAACCAACAGTGAACTAAAACAATCAGGATTAAACTAACAACTACTCGAATAATTTGCATTTCTTAGCTCGATTAAAAATGATTTGGCTTGATGAGAATCGGTTTACAATATAACAAATATGTAGGGATACAATTATAAAGGGGAAAAATGACTTCAGAAAATGTAATCCTGCTCAGAAATCGAAAAACCTTCGGATTCTCTGAATTTTATAAATAATTTCTGTTCTTAATTTATGGTTTCTATGTACAGCAAGATTTTTGTAAAGCATACTAGTCAAGTTCTCCAACTTTCCAAAATCTGATTGTTTTATTATGAGGCTTTTTATGCATAACAAAATTCTTCCATTGCTTTGTGGCTCAATTTTGCTGGCCTTTTCACCTTGCAGTTTGGCCGAGGTAAATAAGCAACCAGCCTCTATCAACGCCAAGTTAGGTGCAGTTGAGGAAGTGTGCTCGGAATTTACAGATCCAAAATGGCGAGAAGCCCAGGTGATTGATGGTGTGGAAATTCAAGAATCAAGGATGTGCAATCCTGATAATCCCGCAGACATTGCGGCCTTTGTAAAAGGCACCAACAATATTTCCATGGCAACCTTGATGGAGACCCAACTGGCCGCCGATGCGATCACCATGAGTAATGATATTGATGGTGACGGCGATCCTGATCATTACATCATAAAACTAGAAATTGCCGAATTGAATGGTCATTCACCAGACATGAGGGAACCCACGACCACTTTTGACATTGCTCCCGGAATTCAACCCACGTTTTGGGTCTATGCTCCAAAAACCCGTGATATGTCAACATTAAGTCTATATGAGCCCGTGGCAAATCCTCTGTTAAGAGCGCCATCTCCGGTGATTCGTGTTGAACAAGGTGACGTAGTCTGGCTGGTTCTGGAAAATAGTCATTACTTACCGCATTCTATTCATTTGCATGGCGTTGATCATCCATACATGGATCATAGCGGCGAGGGAAATGACGGTGTTGGTCAAACCCAGATGGATGTCATGCCCGGCTCCAGCAAAACTTACGTGATTAAACCTAGACAGCCTGGGACAATGTACTACCATTGCCATGTTCAGCCTCACGTCCATATTCCTATGGGATTACAAGGTATTTTCATCGTTGAGGAAAACCGCCCAAACAACTGGGTACAGGTTTTAAATGTAGGCGCAGGGCAAGTTCGGCATCCCTCTGTAGCAGTTCTGGAAAAATACAGTGCTGAATACGACTTGCATTACCAGTCTGCTGATAAAGAACTGCATGAAATGGCACGCTCAGCCAATGATCCAAGACTGATTACCCGTAGACTGAATCAAGAATATGATGTTACGGACGCCACCGACGATTATTTCATGCTAAATGGCCGTTCTTTTCCATATACACTTAGGGAATCTCTAATACTTATGGAAGAAAACAAAAAAGTCAAACTGAGAGTATTAAATGGTCATACCGAAGCATTTGCTCTGCATATTCATGGTCATAAACCTATGGCCACCCATTATGATGGGGTAGATAATGGCCCTAACTCTTATATCAAAAGGGATGTACACAGTATGGTCCCTGCTCAACGTCTTGATTTGGAACTAAGTGGCGTTGACGATGGCTTAAACAGTTTTGGCCCCGGCGTCTGGATGTTTCACGATCATGTCGAAAAATCATTCACTACCAACGGCATAGGTGAAGGCGGCGATATCAGTTTGGTAGTATATAAAGGCTTTGCTGACCAACGGTTGCAGGCTACCTGACTCTGAAATCATGTCATGCCTTTTCCCCCCGTTTTGGGGTCCGAGGCGTGATCTGTAGTGATCTTGGGCCAACTCCGGGTTCTTTCAAGCTCTTTTTTTTCAAAGATTTTCGCGCGTCACCGGCGGGCCACTGGGCGGGGAGCGGGGCGAGTCCGTTGCGTGTGGCAACCGGCGATGCCGCCAACAGGAGTTGGGCGATCGGTCGCCGCCGTTCAGCGAGATCGAACAGCAGAACGATGTGGCCGGTTTGGATCGGCTTAGGTCGGTATCCAGCGACGCTCATGAACGCGACGGTGGCAGCACGCAGGGGCCGTTCAACTTCTCTTCCTTCGGCCTTGACTCAAGGCAGCAGGGCTTCATTCTTTGTTGGTCTTTTCGCGAATAAAGCAAGTCTGGCTGTGTTGGTTTGCTGCTGAAGGCTTATGAACAAATTTGACGATTTGATTGCACAAAGAGGGCTGTCCCTGGAGCGGCTCTGGGTTCTTGACAAAATCGCCTCGGCCGACTGTAGCCTGATCAGGGCCGCTGATAAGGACATCGGCCGCGCAGCGCAGTTTGCTCGCCAAAAATCGGAACTCGAGAAATTCTTTGGCGCCAGTTTGACCCGCAAGGCTGGCAAGAACCTGCGCCTGACACGAGAAGGGGAGGCGTTGGTGGGCATCGTTCGGGAGGCATTCTTGAGAATGGTGGATTTTAAAGCCGAGTGTTCCCGTCTGCCCAAGCATTTCTCCATCGGCGCAGGGGACAGCCTGCTGCACTGGCTGGTTATTCCCCGCCTGGCAGAGCTGCAAACCTCGCTGGAGGATTACTCCTTCAGCCTGCACAACTTGCAGAATGCAGAAATCATCAACGGACTGCTCGACCTCAGCTTGGACTTTGGCTTGGTCAGAACAACGGAAGCGGTGGAGCCTCTGATGCGCGTGGTGTTGGGCGCCAAGACCTACGCGCTCTACGCCCCGAGGGCGCTCCTGCCTCGCATCGAAAAGGCGAAGGCAACCGGGAAAGAACTCCTGGAGTCG
>CAVUMJ010000144.1:0-11965 GCA_963741375.1 uncultured Pseudomonadota bacterium | reverse complement strand
CTCGCGACGTTGACCTCGGATGGGGTAGACTGAAACCCCATGAGCGGCTAGACACCCCGCGCGCTGGTCAGCGCGCGCGTCGCCGTCGGGCCAGGTCGCGTTCGATCCGCGCCATGTCCAGCCCCGCGTGCAGCATATCCGTGGGGCTGAGTTTGGAATCCCCCACATCACTCCAAACCAGCAGCGGCCCCTCGTGTATGCGCGCTACAGGCACCGGCGCGATCTTCGGCACGCCCGTCACCAGTCGTCCCAGCAGTTCCACGTCGAACGTCCACCGGCCGCGGAAAGGCACGGCCAGCGCGTGGGTCAGAGCAGGCGATCTTCGCAGCAGCTTGGCGCCGCACTGGGTGTCATACACGGGCATGCGCAAAATCAGCGAGGCCGCCGTGGCAAAAACGCGGCCGAGATAGTGGCGTCCAGGGTTGGGCTCAATGGTTCGCCCAGTATTCAACGCATGTGTGATTTAAGTGCTACCGAACAGGCAGGAGTCATTCGTGCATTTAGTGAAATTGATAATGATTTTGATACCCTGATTGTTGACACTGCAGCAGGAATTTCAGCAAGCGTGATCAATTTTGCCAGAGCTTGCCAGGAAATTATCGTTGTGGTTTGCGATGAGCCAACTTCTTTAGCTGATGCTTATGCATATATCAAATTGCTGAACCGGGATTACGGTCTGAATAGTTTTCACATTATCGCCAATATGGTCCAATCGGCTGAGCACGGGCAGAATTTGTTTAATAAGCTGACTAAGGTTACGGATCGTTATCTTGATGTGGCGTTGCAATTTGTTGGTATGGTGCCTTACGATGAATACCTTAAAAAATCCGTTCAAAAACAGATGCCGGTTGTTGAAGCTTTTCCGCAAAGCAAAGCTGCATTAGCGATTAAAAATATTGCCAAAAAAATTGATCAATGGCCTATAAAGTCCTATGCCGGGGGTTATCTACAGTTTTTTGTGGAACGTATCATCCAGTTTAGTGCAAAAGAGGATGCCGCATGAGTGGAGCGGCAATGTATGCTGCAGTACAAGCAAATGCAAAAAATGATCTTGTACTTCAACATGCCCCGCTAGTCAAACGCATTGCTTATCACTTAATGGGGAGATTGCCGGATACGGTTCAGTTGGACGATTTGATACAGTCCGGTATGCTGGGATTGCTTGAAGCAATTAAACATTATGATGCCGGCCAAGGAGCCAGTTTTGATACCTATGCTGGTATCCGTATACGCGGCGCCATGCTGGATGAATTACGCCGGTCAGACTGGACGCCTAGATCGGTTCACAAAAAAGCTAGAATGGCCGCAGAGGCTATTCGCGTTATTGAGAATAATCTGGGGCGGGATGCAAAAGACAGTGAAGTAGCTGCACATATGGGTATCAGTATTGAAGAGTATTATCAAATTCTACAGGATGGTCTATCCTGTAAAACCTTTAGTATAGAAGAATTGACGCAAGGTGAAGATGGTTTGGTAGAAGGGATGAATTCGTTTATGCAGCACCCTGAAGATATTTTGGTGCAGGAAAGTTTTCAAAAAGCCCTTGCCGATTCAATTAATACTTTGCCTGAAAGAGAAAAACTGGTTATTTCTCTTTATTATGATGAAGAATTAAATCTTCGTGAAATAGGAAAAGTGCTTGATGTCAGTGAATCCAGAGTTAGTCAGATCTGTAGTCAGGCTTTGCTTAGGTTGCGGGCTAGACTTGCGGATTGGCTTGAAGAAAAAGATAATGAACGGCAAAGCTGATTTGATGAAAAAGATTATTTTTCAAAGCAGCAGGTTCTTTAATTTATAAAGTAATTCGGGTGGAGATTATCCTTGGATAAGAACATGAAAATTCTGATTGTTGATGACTTTTCAACGATGCGGAGAATTATTAAAAACTTGTTAAAAGACCTGGGTTTTACCAATACTGTCGAAGCAGATGATGGAAAAACTGCTATACCTATTTTGGAAAAAGGCGGGATAGATTTTTTGGTTACGGATTGGAATATGCCTGGAATGACTGGAATTGAATTGTTAAAAGTTGTTCGGAGTAATCCTCAGCTCGCAAAGCTGCCGGTTTTAATGGTCACTGCTGAAGCAAAACGTGAACAAATTATCATGGCGGCTCAAGCAGGTGTAAACGGTTATGTCATCAAACCATTTACTGCCGCGACCTTAAAGGAAAAAATCGAAAAAATATTTGAACGTCTTGATGGTTAAACTAAAGGAAGTTTAATATGAATTTCGATCTTCTAGCTTTATCTAAAGAATTAGTTTTAGCATTGGAAAAAAATGACCAGATTTGTGCGGATCAAATACTGGATCAAATTGCCGGATTGCGGGAAACTCAGCTATTCAATGAACTTGGGCGTCTAACCAGACAGTTACACGACACCATGGTTAGTTTTACCATTGATTCCAAAATCTCTGAATTTGCTGAACACGAAATTCCTGATGCGAAGGAACGGTTACACTATGTGATTGCAATGACGGAACAGGCTGCAAATCAGACATTGACTGTTGTTGAGAATTTGCTTCCTATTTCTGCAGAGTTAAACGCTCAAGTGGAAATTTTGTCAGGAAAATGGGGGCGTTTTCTGGATAGGGAAATGCCTTTGGAAGAGTTCAAGTCCATGACTCAGGAAATTTCCAAACATTTTAGCGATTCGCAGATATCACAACAACAAATTCATGTTGGTCTTAACGACATTTTAATGGCTCAGGGTTTCCAGGATATCACCGGTCAAATTATCCGGCGGGTAATAGATTTGGTACAAGACCTTGAAACCAGCATGATCAAGTTAATTAGTATTTCAAGCCGGAAAACCTCATCGGGAGAAGCTAGCACAATGCATCATGAGTTGCCTGGTCCGGTTGTTCCCGGAGTGGACGACAAAGCGGGAGATGTCGCTACAAGTCAGGTTGACGTCGATGATTTGCTTTCTAGTCTAGGTTTCTGAGGAAAATGCTATGGCAATAGATCTGGATGATGAAATATTACAGGATTTTCTAGTTGAAGCTGGAGAAATTCTGGAATTATTGGGTGAGCAGCTAGTTCAACTAGAGCAATCACCAAATGATCTGGAGTTGTTGAACGCCATTTTTCGAGGTTTTCATACTATCAAGGGTGGAGCTGGATTTCTGGCAATAGATCCGCTGGTTGAGATTTGTCATAGCGCAGAAGATGTCTTTAATATCTTAAGACAAGGTGATCGCAAGGTAACGCCGGATTTAATGGATGTTATTTTGAAAGTACTGGATGTCGTTAATGAAATGTTTGGTAATGTTCGATCAGGAAAACAGCCGGAAAGTGCCGGTGAAAAATTACTGAAAAAGTTGAAAAGTTTCGCTAGCGTAGACCAGCCAACAACAGACGAAAATCCTGTTCAGGAAGAAACTCAAAATCATGTCGTAGTTGAAGATATCGAACAATCTCCTGAACCGCAAAGTGCAGAGCAAGCTACTGCTAATTCTCAAATCATTTCCGGTTTGGATAGTGATGAAATTACCGAACAAGAGTTTGAAGAATTATTGGATGTCTTGCATGGTAAAGGGGAGTTGTCGGTTACGGTACCTTCTGCCCCTTCAACAACGGACGATGACATTACTGAGGAAGAGTTTGAAAAAGTACTGGATGAATTGCACGGTAAAGGCAAGTTTTCGGCGCCGGCAGATCATTCCTCCTCTCCTGAAAATACCGCCAATTCCGGCGATATTACCGAAGCCGAATTTGAACAATATCTTGATGATCTGTATGGAAAGGGTAAATTCGATGCGGGAAAAATTGCTGAGGATACTCCCGCTCCTAAAGAGACGCCTGTATTGGATACTAAGCCGGAAGCAGTTAAAGTCATATCTGTAAAGCCGGAAATAGAAGCAACCGTACCTGAAATAAAACCAAATAAAATTATTGCTGTTGAGAAAGACGCTCCACTAGATTCTACTTCGGAAAAACCTAATAAATCCGCTCCTGCCGTTCAGGCTGACACCACGGTCAGAGTAGATACTCAAGTTTTGGACGATATTATGAATATGGTCGGTGAATTAGTATTAGTCAGAAATCGTTTTCAGACGCTTAAGGCTACTGCAGAGGCTGGTGAACAATTATCAAAGGCAATTTCCAATCTGGATGTCGTTACTGCTGATTTGCAATTAGCAGTGATGAAAACCAGAATGCAACCCATTAAAAAGGTTTTTGGCCGTTTTCCTCGGGTAGTGCGTGATTTAGCAAGAAGCCTGAAAAAGGAAATTCGTCTTGAGTTAGTAGGCGAAGACACCGATCTTGATAAAAATTTAGTCGAAGCGTTGGCAGACCCTTTGGTGCATCTGGTCAGAAATGCGGTAGATCATGGAATTGAAGCCCCCGAGATAAGAGAAGCAAATGGTAAACCCAAAGAGGGGGTGGTAATACTTAAAGCATCCCAAGAAGGTGATCATATTCAGTTATCAATCAAGGATGATGGCAAAGGCATGAATCCGGACAAGTTGCGTGCTAAAGTTGTTGATATGGGGCTGATGGATGAGGAAAGTGCCGCCAGACTGGATAATAAGGAATGTTTTAATTTGATTTTTTTGCCAGGGTTCTCAACCAAAACTGAGATTTCGGATGTCTCAGGTCGAGGTGTGGGCATGGACGTGGTGAAAACCAGAATTACCCAAATGAATGGCGTAGTAGAAATTGACTCAATTGAAGGCAAAGGTAGCACTATTATTATAAAAGTGCCTTTGACTTTGGCAATTATGCCGACTTTGATGGTTAAATTAGGCGGTCAGGCTTTTGCTTTGCCGCTGGCAAGTGTCCTGGAAATTCTGGATTTGGATTTATCAAAAACAAATAAAGTCGATGGTCAATTGGTAGCAATGGTTAGAAACAAAGCCTTACCTTTGTTTTATTTAAGCCAATGGTTAGTGAAAGATATCGACACAATGTCTGATGAAAAGCTTGATGGGCACGTTGTGGTGGTAAATGCAGGGGGCAGGCAAGTTGGATTTGTGGTTGATCAGTTAATTGGTCAGGAAGAGGTAGTAATTAAAGCATTGGGTGCTAAACTGCATGGATTGGAAGGACTTTCAGGAGCGACTATTACGGGTGACGGTAAGATTGCGCTGATTTTGGATGTGCCTGGACTGATGAAAAAATACGCAAATTAGCTTGCCTAGCATATGAGCATTCGGGTGCTGGTTGTTGATGATTCAAAGTTTATTTGCAAACGAATTCAGGAAATTTTAGAAGAAGATTCTACGTTCAAAGTGGTGGGTGTAGCTTATAATGGAGTGGAAGCTATTGAATTAGTGTCAAAATTAAGGCCTCATGTCATTACTATGGATGTAGAAATGCCAATAATGGATGGTATCACGGCGGTTAAAAAAATAATGACGTCATGTCCTTGTCCTATTTTAATGTTTTCGGCAATGACTCAAATTGGCGCCAAAGCAACCTTTGAAGCATTAAACGCCGGTGCGATAGATTTTTTGCCTAAACGGCTTGAAGACATAGATTCAAATCGGGAAATAGCCAAATCCTTACTTAGAAACAGAATTCGCGAGGTAGCTTTACAAACTCAACGAATGGCAAGTGTAGCGATCAGCCCACGCTCTACTTTTTTCAAACCGCAAGTTAGCCAAGATTCCAATAAGGCTTTTGATTTAGTGGTAATTGCTGCCTCAACTGGCGGCCCGGTAGCAATTCAGCATGTTCTTAGACCGATTTCTGAAAACTGTAAGCTCCCGGTTTTAGTTTTGCAGCATATGCCGGATAAATTCACTAAGATTTTTGCAGAACGGTTGAATCAGCAGTGCAAAATTAAGGTAAAAGAAGCAGAGGACGGGGATGTTTTACAGGCAGGAACTGCGCTTTTAGCGCCTGGAGGCTTGCAGATGGAAATCAGAAAAATTGCCGGGCGCTATACCATTTCTCTTCGCAAAAAACAGGTTGGGGAGGTTTACGGTCCGTGCATTGATATTACCTTTACTTCGTTAGCAAAAGAGTTTTCCGGCCATATTCTAGCTATTGTTTTAACTGGAATGGGCTCAGATGGCAAGGAGGGCGCCGTGATATTGAAACAATATGGAGCCGAAGTTTGGGCGCAAGATGAGGCTAGTAGTACTATTTACGGGATGCCAAGAGCTATTGTTGAAGCAAATATTGCCGATAAAATTTATAGCCTTGATGAAATTGCTAACGCGGTCAGAAAAATAATTTGATGGATTTTCTAAGTATCATCGGTGTTCTTTTAGGGTTCTCAGCCATTATCGGTGGGAATTTGCTTGCGGGCGGTGAAAGTGGTTCGTTGGTCAATTTCCATGCTTTTGTGATTGTGGTTGGAGGTACTTTGGGTGCAACTCTTTTACAATTCCCGCCTATGGTCTTTTTTCGGGGTTTGCGAATTTTAGTTTGGATTTTTAAACCTCAGAAATTGCAACTTAAAACACAGATGGAGAAGATTGTCCATTGGAGCTCTTTAGCCAGAAAAGAGGGTTTGTTAGGTTTGGAAGCTGTAATCGATATTGAGAAAGATAGTTTTTCTAAAAAAGGTTTGCAGTTGCTTGTCGATGGCAACGAGCCTGAGGTAATCCGTGAATGCCTGGAAGTTGAATTAACGACCAAAGAGCATTTGGATATGCAGGCGGCCAAAGTTTTTGAGGCAATGGGAGGCTATTCACCCACGATTGGTATTGTCGGAGCAGTGATCGGTTTAATTCATGTTATGCAGCATCTCGCTAAACCTGAACTATTGGGTAGCGGTATTGCTACGGCATTTGTGGCAACAATTTATGGGGTTGGTCTTGCAAATTTACTGTTTATTCCGGTAGCCAATAAATTAAAGGCCCATATTTTTTTGGCTTCGCAAGCGAGAGAAATGGTGATAGACGGTATTTCTTCGATTGCAGAGGGAGAAAACCCTCGTAACATCGAATTAAAATTATCTGGTTTCTTGCTGGGAAAGTGAGATTTTAATCATGATTAAACGTAGAAAAAGGCCTGTAGAAGAAAGTCAGCATCATGACCGTTGGATGGTGTCATATGCGGATTTTGTGACGCTTTTGTTTGCTTTTTTTGTGGTCATGTATTCTATTTCCTCGGTCAACAAGGGTAAATATGAAACCTTTTCGGAATCTCTGGATCAAGCCTTATTCCATAATGAAAATCTCCCAAAAGATGCCGATCCTATTCAGATTAAGAATATTCCTACTGCTATCCAGCCAATAGAATTGCCTAATCTGGTCACTGCGGAAGAAAAGGAATTAAGTGAGGAAATTCTTCAAGAGAAACGACGATTAGATGAAGTTTCCGAGAAATTTCAGCAAACATTGCAACCCTATGTTGAAAACAAACTGGTTGGTATAAAAAAACATGATTTCTGGGTCGAACTGGAAATGAATAGTGAGTTATTGTTTGCCAGTGGTAAAGCCGATTTATCCGTTAAAGCCCAACCGGTGATAGCTAAAGTCGCTGAGGTGGTTCGAGATGTTCCTAATGTGATCAATGTTGAAGGCTATACCGATGACGTGCCTATTTCAAACGGCATTTTCCCCTCAAATTGGGATTTGTCTTCTGCTAGGGCAACCAGCGTGGTGAAAGAGTTGGTAAAAAACAATATTTCTCCGCAACGACTTTCTTCCGTGGGTTATGGGGAGTTTCATCCTATTGCCGATAATAAGGACGAAGAAGGCCGCTTTAAAAATCGTCGCGTGGTTTTGGTGTTAATGTCTCAAGCATTTTCCCGGTATGGAATGAACGATGAGCAGCGGGCAAAAGCGCTGAATTTTATTCCTACCGATAGGGAAAAAGTGGTTGAAAAACCACCTCAGACTCCGGTGCCGCAGTGAAAGTTTGGGCAGTCTGTAATCAGAAGGGCGGAGTTGGCAAAACTACCACTGTTGTTTCGCTTGGTGGATTGTTGTCGACGTGGGGGTTCAAAACTTTATTGGTTGATCTCGATCCTCACGGATCATTGACAAGTTATTTTAAATTGAATCCTGATGAAGTTGAACTGGGTGTTTATAGTTTGTTTCGTGACGCCAGCGAAAAAAAGAAGGATGTTCATCCAAGCAGTTATATAGTCAAAACTCAATTCGATGGAATAGCAATGATGCCTGCCAGTACAGCTATTGCCACTCTTGATAGACAAGTTGCGGCTATTGGGGGAATGGGGCTGGTGATTACAACTGCGCTTAATAAGGTTGCTGACCAATATGATTTCGTGGTCATTGATAGTCCGCCGATGCTGGGCGTGTTAATGATTAATGCGCTGGCGGCCTGCAATCAGTTGATCATTCCGGTGATGGCGGAATACTTGGCGCTAAAAGGTCTGGAAAGAATGGTTCATACACTTGGAATGGTATTTAATTCCAGGAAAACACCGCCGAGATTTACAATTGTGCCAACTATTTTTGATAAAAGAACCAAAGCATCAAGAGATAGTTTACAAACATTGCGCGAAATTTATCCGGAAAATGTTTGGAGTGGGGTGATACCAGTTGACACCAGGGTTAGGGATGCCAGCTCAATTGGTGTGCCGTTACCGCTTTTCGATAAAAGCTCCAAAGCCTCAGATGCTTATTCTGAGTTGTTGGAACAATTATTGCTTGATAAGGCCTAAGACAAATAAATGGCGATTGGGGTATGAGTCAGATTACACCAAAAAAGCAAATAATCCATCAAGAGTTGGCGTTAGACGCCTATTTGCGTACTCTTTTAGACGAAGTTCCTGAAGCAGAACAAGCCGTTGCTATTCCGGTAAGTACTGCCGGCAAAGAAGTCTCAAAACAACATCCTCAGACTATCATAAAAGCTTTGGAGGAACCGGTAGTTTTGCTGCAGCAAACTAAGCTGGTTCAGCCGGAAAGTCCGATTAAATTGCAAGCCTTATCCGTTATGCCGGAATGGGCGCAACATGAATTTCAGGCTCTTTTTTTTAAAGTAGATCAGTTAATATTGGCTACTCCCTTAATTGAATTATCCCGCACAATCAAAATGGATAGGAAGCCTACTAAGATTCCAGGGCAACCTTCGTGGTTTATTGGTCTTTTGGATGAGAATGGTAGCCGGATAGGCGTACTTGACACCGGACAGTTGGTATTTGGCAAAATAAGAGGCGGGCTAAGGAATTTGGAGGAAAAGCCATTTCAAAGAATATTGATCACCCAAGACAAAAAATGGGGATTGGCTTGCGATGAAGTTTTATCGATAGGAAAATTAAAGCCGGACAAAGTTAGATGGCGTACTATTAGACAAAAAAAACCTTGGTTAGTTGGCACCGTAATTGAAGAATTGACTGCAATAATTGATATCAAACAATTGGTGCCACATAGAAAATAAGAAAATCAAAACAAATCGGATGAAATTTCATGAGTGAAGATAGAAAACAAACTGATCCTGTGATGCAATGGGTAACATTTTGTCTTGGAGACGAAAAATACGGAATTAATGTGATGCAAGTACAGGAAGTCTCGAGGTTTCTTTCATCTAGTGATTTCTCCCAAAACTCACGTTATTTCGATATCTTTCGATTTTCTTTAGTTTTTATAATGGGCTCCATCCTTAGTAAATCCTATTACTTGAACATAGTCAGACAAACTCTGATTTCCGAAAATATGATTCAACCGGATGATGCTGTAATTCTGGCCGTTTCAGGGGGACCCGACTCTGTCGCTCTAACTCATATTATGTTCCAACTCAAAGAAGAGTTTTCTTGTAGGCTGGTCATAGCTCATTTGGATCATTGCCTTAGAAATGAATCCCGACAGGATTTTGAGTTTGTAAAAGGCCTGGCCGAATCTCTTGGGGTTGGTTCTTGGAAAACGTTTTGATTTGATTGAATTCGCAGCGAAAAAAAAAATTGGTGTCGAGCAGGCGGGCCGAATCATTAGATATGGTTTTTTGGAAGATACCCGAATCAAATTTGGGGCGAATAAAATAGCGACGGCGCACAACGCGGATGACGTTATTGAAACATTATTGTTTAGACTGTTTCAAGGTTCCTCATTGACGGGTCTTTCCGCTATCCCTTTAAAACGGGGGAACATAATTCGTCCTCTTTTGAGACTACACAAAGCTCAAATTCTAGAATTTCTCACTAGAGAAGAAAAAAATTACGTAGTTGATAAAACAAATTTGAATTCGGAAACGGACAGAAACTTCGTTCGCAATCGTGTTATTCCCACTGTAATTGAGAGGTTTCCAAATTTTCGGGGTCCTTTCCTGCGAACTGCAAGGTTGATTCAGGAAGATGAACGACATCTGGATGCGATGGCGCGTGAAATTTACCCCACGGTTATCGGCCAAAGACAGGGTTGGTTTGAAATTGACATTCAAAAAATAAATTCGCTGCCACTAGCCATCTCGTCAAGAATTGTGCGGAGGGTTCTATTCGACCTATCTGGCCCACACACAAGATGGACCAGATTTCATATCGATCTCATACTGACCGAATTGAAACTACCTAAGCCGTATGTTAGTCTCAAACTGCCACTGGGTCTGTTTTTTTTAAAAGATTATGGGACTGCGAGGATTTCCACATTTGAAGAAAAGGCCAGCTTCAGATATTGTCTCACCGTAGTTGGACCTGGAAGGGTTCAAATTCCAGGAACAGAAATGTGTCTTGATTTTAGGATGATAGAAGACCATACGTTTGACGCTGAACCACCATTTCATTTGGACAAAGTGTATTTTGACGCGGATTCAATAACATTTCCATTTGAGTTACGTCCTTTTGAACCCGGTGATAGAATCACGCCTTGGGGGAGGCATAGTCCTGTTAAAATTAAGAAACTTTTTATCGATTCAAAAATTGCGAGGTCCGATCGCTACAAACTTCCTATGGTTTTTAAGGAAGATAGTATTGTCTGGGTCCCTGGGCTCAGACGTTGCGCCGGGTATGGGATAAACCAATCCACAAAGAGTGTTTTGGAGATTTCTCTGTTGCGGAAAAAATTATGTTCAGCGTCTTATGTTTAGGCGTATGGATGTATTAGCGACGCGACGGAAGGTTAGAGGCGTTCAATTGGCTGGTCGCTTCAATTATTTCTTGTTCAAATATCGTTTTGCGAAATTCGCCTTAATGGGATTTTGCCTACCGCTAATCCTGTTTGGCTATATGTCAACCGTGTCTTTTGCCGTCGACAATGGTGGCGTCGACTGGGAAGAGCTTCGCAAGAACGCTGGAGCTAGCGGTGAGACAGATTCTTATGGTGATGGGTATCTGGACGCTTTTTTTCATGCTTTAAATATTGTGGAGAAGCGTTTTGTGAATCAGCTTTCAGAAGATACACTATTGAAAAACGCCGTTGAAAAGTTGGTTTTTATCACCCCACCTTATTGTCAGGACAATCTTGTTTCAATTCAGGACTGTCCATATGATCCGCGTCGCTGTTTTTCTGATTCCATCTTGATCGTATCAACCCGGTGCGGTTACGATCCGGATAAACTTTCAGTAAAAGCCATGGACATGTTGCTCCGGGATATAGACCCCTATTCTTCAACTCTCGATTACGCAATGATAAATGAACTGAAGATCGCTGCGTCAGGCAAATTCGCTGGTGTAGGAATGGTAGTGGGCTCTAGATTTGGGCATTATGTCGTGATATCTCCATTTGATGGATCCCCAGCTTACCGGGCAGGTATCCGCGCAGGGGACAAACTGCTTGAAATTGACGGCATATCGCTTAACGGATTAACTTTGTTTGAGGCTTTAAAAATGGTTCGCGGTCCGTCCGGTTCCGAAGTCAGGTTCAAAATTGAAGATCCGCTGACAAAAAAAATCCATAATGTCAGACTTAGGCGGACATTGATAAAGGCCCCTGCAGTGAGATCAAAATTACTCAATGATGACGTGGGATATCTCAGAATCGTAAATTTTCAGAAGGATACACGCGACAAAGTATAAAAAGCTATTAACAGGATGAGATCCACCAGTTACTCTGGCAATCTCCGAGGACTGATTCTCGATTTAAGAGACAACCCTAGATGGTTTCC
>CAVUMJ010000143.1:0-5891 GCA_963741375.1 uncultured Pseudomonadota bacterium | reverse complement strand
ATTGGGTTAAAGCTGAGCTTTATGGCCGGTATACGAATATTAAAAATCGGGCATGGGCTGGGATATTGCGATCCACGCAAGTGACATCAAAATTATCTTCCTCGGCGCAAAAACGGCTGGAAGCCGAGTTTGAGACGATCAAATCACTGGAATTTACCGTGTCGAATATCTATGGCTTTTTACAGGGCATCCTGGACAAGCAAGGCGATATTCAGATCGGCATGGCTGCAGATGTATTTGATCTGATCACTCGCTATCATTCGGAAAATTCCGTTTTCTATCTTGGTTGGAAGTCGAATGACAAGCATCGCACGCTGGGCATGCGTATCAAGACCACCCGCTTTGTCATTCCAGGGCACAAAACCGAATCCTATCAACGGGATTTGCCCTGGGATTCAGGTCGGATGTTGGCGGATATCGATAAGGTATTCGCCATGCTGGATGGCAAGGCCGAACCGGAAGTCAAGCTAGAAACGGTATGTAATCGCAATTTTCATGACTTGAAGAATGGTCAACGGATTAGCGCTTCATACTTTGATGCTCGCTATTATCCCAAAATTGGGACTATCCACTTTTTTCCAAGGAGAAAAGATCTGGTCGAGCGTCTAAATCGGATAGTCGGCAACCAACGACGCTGGCTACCACCGGTGGATACGCAGGTGAATTCTGATTTTTGGAAACAGTACCAAGAGGCTGAAAAGTTCGATAAAGCTTTCCGGCAAGAAATCCAAAAAAATTCACCGAAAACTTACAGTTGGCAACACCACGATCCATTCATTGATTTGAACTCTCGTGATGAGACGGAAAAGCAAAAAGCGATGGATAAACTGGTGCATGCCATGTCGAATGTTCTGCTGCAAAACGGCATTAATCCCGATAATCTCCTTGAGGAGGCTACGGAAAATTGTCTTTTGCTTACCCAGGACAGCAATGAAAACGAGAACGATTTGTTTGCGTTTGCGTTGTAGTGATTTGCCCAGCTAATTGATCTGGCAATTCTAAAATGATATCTACGCAGTTTAACGGTTGATACCGAAATGCTGCAAATCCAATTCGGCTGGTCAAACCAGCTTAATCCGCCCCAGGGAGATAACGATTTTCTCCCATCAGGGGATTAGTCTGTTCATCGCCTTGGGGCATTTTTATCCTGAGGAGAAAAATCATGAATGCGATTCAACCAATCGAAGTTGCAATGAAAGTTAATCCAGCCAATCTGGTTAAAAGCTTAAAATTCAGCTTCACCCAAAGTGAGACAGTTTTATCGGAAATGATGCAGAATTCACGCAGAGCCCAGGCAACAAAGGTTATTTTTAACTTTTGTCCTGAAGCCAAAACGCTTGAAGTTATTGACGATGGCTGCGGTATAGACTCTATCGAGACACTCTTGACGGTTGCCGAATCCGGCTGGGATGCTGAACTGATCGCAATTGAACACGCCTTTGGCCTTGGCTTTTTATCAGCGCTGTTTGCCTGTCGGCATATTAGCATCATCAGCAAAAGTGGCAGTATAGCTGTCGATACTGATGATGTGCTGGCGTTTAAGCCGGTGACTATTATGCCTGTTCCGGTTTGGAATGGCATGACGGTTATCACCTTGCACGACGTGAATTTGCAATTGGCTTCCATCGAAACGGCATTAAACCGATTCGCTCGGGGCTTTCCGATTCCCGTCATTTTTAATGGTGTGAATCTGGACAGATCGTCGGCGGTGAATTCCGGACTGGAATTTGTTACTACCGAAATCGGCGCTGTTTATCTGTATGGATTGCTGGAGCCAATTGGCGCCCAATACGAGTTTGACCTTTACTTGCAGGGCTTGCCGATTTATAGCTCGCACAGCTATTCATCGAAACGGCATATCATTCATCTGGACTCGGCAACATTTCATGCCAGGCTGCCGGATCGTGACAAACTCATTGATGAGAAGGACGTGGTAAAGCAGGTCAACGCCATGCTGGCGGCAGAAATCGAAAAACGATTGCTGTTAATCAAAGCAAAAAAAACGCCTGAGGAATTTGTGGCGTTTTTCGAGATGATGCGGCATTGGAATTTACTGAAATTGCTTAACGATGTGCCAGTTGTTCCGCCGGCGGCTTTACGAGAAATCACCTGTTATCCTGTATGTGACACGGATATTTTTGATGAATTCGAACAGCGACCGGAAAAAGCTATGACTCGGGCGGAAATTGAAGCGCGGGGTGTGGTCAGTATTGACGATGATATCAACTTGGATGGTGCAGGACGTTATTTGTTTGCCAGGGAGAAGGATTACTTGATCTATTATGGCCAACTGGATAATGAGCACTGGATTAATAGCTTGGTTCGCCATCTAAATGACGAAGAACTGATAATCGAGTGCGTCAACGAAACCCATATGGCCCAATTTCAGGGTAACTGGCTTTGGTTTAATGTGCGGTTTTGCGACAGTTACTTGATCAAGCTCGGCATTGATTCGATTGAGGTTTCTGATGATGCTCTGTATATGGGGCAGGATCACGGTGAGGAAGCGATTGTCCCAAAGGGTGATGGCTCGGCACAGGTTCTGACTCAGATATCAAGCTTTCGGAACGAATTCGATGATTTTCAAGAGTCGAGTTACGAAACCGATTGTGACGCCTTTGTCTCGTTTGTGGTCGCCAATACGGCTAAAGATCCGGCTCATGCCTTAAAACGTTTGCTGCCGGACTTTTGTGGTTGTCCTTCGCTATTCGGCCAATCATTCTCTCTAACTTTGGATAATATTGGGAAAGTTGAATCGGTTGCAACGATGACAGACTGTTTAGACCCATTACCGGCCTAATCCTTATATATAGCTTGACGACTAAGAGCGCCTTATCTTCGGATAATGGCGCTTTTTTTTGATATTAACCTGACAGCAGGTACAAAAGGTGGTAATGGTTGATGCGACGAATGCCCAAAAAATGTGATTTACATCACAATTATAAAATCCGCTGCCGATTTTTCAAGAATTTTCACCTTCCTAAACAACACGCCCCACAAAACTTCTCGCGATAAGTGTATTAAAACAGTCGCTTCTCGTGTGAGACTTTTCCAGCGCTTCTCCCTAGCATTATGTCCACTATCAATATTTACACGGAGGGACATTATGCCAACACTCGACCAAGATCTTGCCAATTTGAATTTTGAATATCTCATGCTGGCTCGCGAATCGGCCAGAAGTAACGCTATCGAAGCTGCTTGGCGTTTCGGGCTCAATCACAGACAAATTAATTTTGTTGAAAAGCTCACCGTTGAAAAAATCAAAGAAATTGCCAATTGCAGTCGGGCTGTAATTACTTTATTGCCAATTCATACCCCTGAACACATAGCTTTGTCAGTGCATTCAGCATTAATAATTCCGGCTAGTCAGAATTTTGGAGATGCCTAAATGTATCAGATATCTCCCGAAACTAATTTGTCTGACTTCCTGGTCGAAATGAATTGTGCGAATAAGCTCATAAAATTAGGTGCTCGACCACCCGTTGTCCGGAGCCTTTGCAAAATAGGTAGAAAAATATCAATACGCATTTATAGGGAAGTTTATCACTGTGCATCAAAACAAGGCATGTTGCCTTATGATCCCTATTGGATAGTCCGTTCGTCGGTAAACGATATTCATGCCTCCATTTTCATGGGCATCTTCCACGATTTATCCCAATTGAACAATCAGCAAACTACACATGCCCAGGCCTTTATTACGGCCTATGAACTGTATTGCGAAGTGGTTGGCAATAATCCAGGTCCCGGCAGACTGGAAGCTTGTGTTAACAAATCTAGACTTTTAGAAATTAACCGCGCCTGGCAACTGATTCAGCAATTCAATAATAGCGAAACCAGTTTAATGGTTTGCGAAAAATGCCGCTCCAGATACTTAGCGCTCAACACTGTACCGAAACCTTTTCAGCAATGCCCAATTTGCGATGTCTGGGCTCATAAAGATGGGCGTCGTCGCTGGGCTTCAGTCAAATCCAGGCGAAAAGCCTGAGCAATTCAATGGAGAAATATTTAGCACGGTTATGGACGATTCTATAACCGCAAAGGAAAAAGCGTATGTATATCGTTGTAAAAAACCTCACCAAATTGAAAACTCCACAAACTTGCCATGGCAAAACGCTGGCCCATAAGGCTCGGGAATGTTTTCTAAAAAATGAATTGTTGACCCTTGACTTTGAGGGTGTGGAAACCATTGCTGCCGGATTTTTTCATGAATTAATTTTGCCGATGGTGTCGGAATTTGGTGCTGATTTTCTTAAAAGTAAATTGCAGGTGACCAATATAAGTCATGAGGTTGAGGCGATTATGCAGTCAGCCTTTAAAAATCTGGATGATTATTTTGAAAAACTGACCAATAAAGATCATCAAATCTGTGACCAGGAACTGTACGATCTTAATCTTTCCTGGTTAGTTAAGGCGCGTGAAATAGCTCGGGAAAGTGCCGTGCATGCCCAATTAATATTGG
This sequence comes from uncultured Pseudomonadota bacterium, assembly GCA_963741375.1. Lineage (GTDB taxonomy): Bacteria > Pseudomonadota > Gammaproteobacteria > Methylococcales > Methylomonadaceae > Methylomonas. Next base: position 1,432 of record CAVUMJ010000143.1, on the reverse strand, counting down.
GTATTGCTGATGAAGAGATGCGCATAGCCATAAGTAAAATGTCAATGGAAGACATGCAAGCGATCGCTCGTTCCGGGTGCTTATGCTTTGCACCAAGATTTACTACAAACTTTATTCAGAGCATGACAACTAAGCGACATGATTTGGTTGATATGTTGTTGGCGCTGATCAGTTGGTTTTGATCAAGGAGATTGAAAATGTTAAATGCCTATCATCAACTTTCCCTGGCCATCGATCTCATCAAACGTAAAGCACCTATTGGAGTAGTACATGAAGCAACTGGCTTACCGATACCTTCTCTTCGAATTACCTATCGCAACTATCATGGATATTCTTCCAGTCGCGGGGCATCAAAGCAATCAACGCAAGGAATAACCCGAAATAACAAAATGTTTAAAGAGGCGACGGTGTTTGCCGTTTGTTACCAAACCACCGAATTCAAAATTAATGAGAGCGATATCAACAAAATCATAATCGCATTTGATGCCTTCAAAAAAATTCATCCATCAAGTCAACTCAATTTTTCGGGGGCGTGTGTCATTGTGCAGGATCTACTAGCTAGAAAGATTGAGCTAACGAGATGTCGTTGTGAATCCTGGGTTTTATTGGGTGCGCGTGCTCATGGATATGAGCGTTGTGGTGTATGCCGAAAAAAATTGAAAATCGATGATTTGTTTTCTGCCAGCCACTTAAGTCAATTTGGTTAATTAATCAATGACCAACTCCAAGGAGAATTTCCCAAAATTATTGCCGCGGCTTATACGGTTAAGAGATGCGCCATTTTATTTGGGTATGGATCGAAATCGATTTAATAGCATTGTTCGTCCGAAGCTTGCCGAAGTCCCTATCGGCAAGCAGGGTATTGCATTTGACAGACTTGACTTAGACGCCTGGGCGGACGATTATATTTCCCGCAACGGGCGTCTTGATCAACCTAATGGAGGTTCATCATGGGACGCAAAAAAATACCAGGACTCGTCAAGCGTGGCGATTTCTGGCATATCGACAAAAAAGTGCGAGGACGCCGCCTTTGCGAAAGCACTGGCGAAAGCGACCTCGGGAAAGCGGAAGAGTATCTCGCCCGCAAAATCGAAGAAATCCGGCAAGCCTCAGTCTACGGAGTAAGGCCTGTACGAACTTTTCGTTCTGCAGCGACAAAATTCCTAAATGAGTCAACTAAGCGCAGTTTAGACAGAGATGCTGATTGCCTTAAAATGTTGGATTCATTCATTGGGGATATGGATATTACTAAAGTCCATATGGGAACGCTTCAATCCTATATTGAAACGAGAAGATCGCAAGGGATAAAGAGCGGAACAGTTGCGCGAGATTTAGCGGTAGTTCGAAGAATACTTACGCTTTCAGCTCGAGTTTGGCGCGATGAAAACAATCAACCCTGGATTGACACTCCGCCATTACTGCAATTGCCAAA
>CAVUMJ010000142.1:0-11737 GCA_963741375.1 uncultured Pseudomonadota bacterium | reverse complement strand
ATAATCTTTCAAAGAATTAATCACAATTTAAGTGATGACTGTTATAAAAAATTGTTTGCCGGATTTATTTTGGTCTAGTTATTACATTACCATAGTTTAACTATAAGCTATATGCTTCTGGCAGCCATTTTGTTGTTTTTAGTTTTATGTTGTTGTTTTATAAAGGTGTTTTGCAATCGTCTTTCTTATCTATTATAATCGCCGAATTATAAATGTTTTAAGAGGAAAAAATGGCAATTTACAGCACTAATGAATTCAAGGGTGGATTAAAAATCATGCTCGATAATGACCCTTGTTCAATTATTGAAAATGAATTCGTTAAACCTGGTAAAGGCCAGGCTTTTAACCGGGTCAAAATTCGCAACCTGAAAACCGGGCGGGTCATTGAGCGGACTTTTAAATCCGGTGATACCGTTGAAAGCGCTGATGTCATTGACGTGGAAATGCAATATCTTTATAGCGATGGCGAATTCTGGCATTTCATGGTTCCTGAGACATTTGAACAATATTCAGCTGAAAAAACCGCTGTTTCCGAAGCGGTTAAATGGTTAAAAGAGCAGGATATTTGCACCATGACTTTATGGAATGATTCGCCATTGTCACTGACGCCGCCAAATTTTGTTGAATTAAGCATTACGGAAACTGATCCTGGTTTAAAAGGGGATACTTCCGGTGGCGGCGGTAAACCTGCTACTCTGGAAACCGGCGCTGTTGTTCGAGTGCCTTTATTTGTACAGATAGGCGAAGTGATTAAAGTTGATACCCGTACCGGTGAATACGTGTCGCGCGTAAAAGAATAGTGAGTGAAGATTGGCGTCCAAGTTGTGAATTAGATTATTTGCGCCTTAGGGCGCAAGTACTGGCTGAGATTCGTCAGTTTTTTTTTCAGCGTCAAGTACTAGAGGTTGAAACACCATTGCTTTGCCAAAATACCGGTACTGATCCGCAATTAGATTTTTTTGCTACTAATTTCCATTATCCGCCTTTCAATAAAAGATATTTTCTGCAAACTTCTCCGGAGTTTGCGATGAAAAAATTGCTTGCCGCCGGTAGCGGCAGTATCTATCAAATATGCAAAGCTTTTAGAAATAGTGAAATTGGCCGCTACCATAATCCTGAGTTCACCTTACTCGAATGGTATCGTATTGATTTTGATTTATTTGAGCTGATGAATGAAGTTGCGCAATTACTGCAAGTTCTGTTTAAATCGGTTTATGATTCTATCAATATCATCAAAATCAGTTATCAAAATTTATTTCAAGACGTAACGGGTTTAAATCCTTTATTTTTTAATTTTATTGAATATAAAAAATTTGCAATCACATCAGGATATCCTGAAGCCCTGGATTTATGCGGTTCCCAGCATGTCTTATGGCTTGATTTCATCTTTAGCCATTGTGTACAACCGGCATTGTCAAATAATTGCGTATATATGGTCTACTGGTATCCTGCGGTCATGTCCTCGCTAGCTAGGTTAAACCTTGACAATCCAATGCTGACTGAGCGTTTCGAAGTATTTGTAAATAGGATTGAACTAGCCAATGGTTACTTTGAGTTAACAGATGACAAGGAACAGGAAAGCCGGTTTGATCGGGAAATTGCCTATCGTCTTAAAAGTGGGCTTAGCCATGTTGAAAAGGATAGGCAATTACTTGCAGCTTTGAAAGCAGGATTACCTGAATGCAGTGGCGTAGCTTTGGGTTTAGACAGATTATTAATGATTGTTGGTGAATGTCAAAACATTCAAGAGGTTTTGACATTTCCATTCCAATTAAATCAGTTAAGTTCCACTGGCTCCTGAACTAGTTGATTTGCTTGCTTAACCCATTGAATCAATTCAATCTCCCCATCAAATTTTTCTACCACGGCAGTACAGCTCTCAACAAAGTCACCTGTGTTGATATATAAATAACCATCTATGGTTTTAATTTCTGCATGGTGAATGTGTCCGCAAATGACGCCATCCAAATTGCCATTTTTAAGGCTGTTAACAATACTGGATTCGTAATCTGAAATGAATTGAACCACATTTTTGACTTTAAATTTGATGAATGCCGCAAGCGAGAAGTGCGAGTGAATTCCAAAAATTTTTCTAAACATTCGAAAATACCGGTTAATTTCAATCAGAAAGTCATAGCCGACGCTACCAATTTTGGCTATCCACTTATGATGCTTGGCAATGGTGTCAAACTCATCGCCATGGACAATTAATAATTTTTTTCCAAGTAAAGTAGTATGGACATCGGATTTTTTAACAATAATGCCGCCAAAAATTTGATTGTCGTAGTCTCTGACGTTTTCATCGTGATTGCCGGGCACATAAATTATTTGGGTGCCGTGGCGAGCTTTTCGTAAAAATTTTTGAATAATAGTATTATGATCCTGAGGCCAATAAGTTTTTTTGGAGAGCGCCCAGAAATCAATGATATCGCCAACAAGATATAGTTTTTCACTATCATTATGTTTTAAAAAATCTAATAGTGTGTCAGCTTGGCATTGAGTAGAGCCAATGTGAAGATCAGATATCCAAATCGTTCTGTAATTAAAATTTTTCATAATGAAATTAAGGTTATTTGAGCTCTAGTAATGCGTATATTCTCATCTGGATTTATGACAATTCGATTACAAGGCAAGCAGATATTTTCAATCTGCAAGTCTAATCGTAACAGTTCAAGGTAAAATGACAGGCTTAAAAATCAAAATTCCGAGACTTGAAAGTTTTCGGGCAATAATCTCATATAAATAAATTAAGTTTACAGCAAATGGAATTCGAAAACCTATTGACTGACTGTCAAAAAAACCAAACTGTAAAGAGAGTAGACAATGTTTAATCTGGGAGGCATACCCGAAAATTGGCTAAAGCCACTTATGGGTGTATTACTGCTTACTGCAATGTGCATGGCTATTTATTGGCAAACCTGGGGTTCTATGGTGTCAATCTGGTTGCGATCTGATACATATGCGCATGGTTTTTTGGTTGCCCCCATCAGTTTATGGCTAATCTGGATTCGAAGAAAACGCTATGTCAATTTAATTCCGGAAATAAGTTATATCGGTTTAATTGCCATCATTATTTTCGGTTTTCTATGGTTAACAGCTCATTTGGTTCATGTGCTTGTGATTGAGCAATTTGCAATAGTTGGGATATTGACTAGCGCCATCTGGTCTGTTTTAGGAAATAATGTCACTGGAAAATTGCTGTTCCCAATTTTATTTCTGTTTTTAATGGCGCCATTCGGCGAGGATCTGGTGCCTTATCTAATGGAATACACCGCCACATTCGTCGTGGCCATGTTGAGACTGACCGGCATTAGTGTCTACAGAGAGGGTTTACATTTTACCTTAGTCTCCGGAAATTGGTCAGTTGTAGATGCTTGTAGCGGAATCCGTTATTTAATAGCCTCGATAACTTTGGGTTTTGTTTATATGTATCTGAATTACAGCAGTTACAAGAAACGTATGTTATTCATGTTATTGTCTATTTTAGTACCTATACTGGCAAATGGGCTTCGTGGGTACATGATTGTGATAATAGGACATTTAAGTGATATGAAATTAGCCAGCGGTGTCGACCATCTAGTCTATGGCTGGTTGTTTTTCGGATTGGTGATGCTAATCTTATTTTACATCGGCTCATTTTGGCATGATCCTGTCCCGGTGCTTGATGCCGGACCGGAATTAGCAACAGATTCAGGTTATCGTTATGATCATTTTTGGCAGCTTATTTTAGCCATCGCATGTATTTTTTATTTTTGGCCTAATGCCGCTGATTTTATGCTGTCCAAACAGGCCGCTAATGTAAATCAAGCCAGCAGTATATTACGGCCCGGTTTGGCTGAATGGCAAAGCGGTATTGAACCGGACTGGGGGTGGGTCCCAAAATTTAACGGAACGCAACACGATGATCAGTTCTTTATGACAGACGGTGAATCTACCTTTGGAGTTTATATTGCAATTTTCGGGGACGAAAAGCAAGGAGAGCTGGTAAATTCTCAAAATGTTCTCATTCAACAAAAAGATCCATACTGGAGAACGCTTAAAACCTCAAAAACTCCGCTTATTTGGCAAAATGGTAAAACAAGTTATGTTGATGAAATGGTTTTGCATAGTAATATGCATGATTTAATGGTTTTTCGTTGGTATCGTCTTGCCAAGGAAAATACTGAAAATTCATATTATGCCAAATGGATACAATTGTTTAAACGTTTATCGGGTGATAATTCTCCTGAACTTTTGATTGTGATATATACAGAAGTGGCAAATACTAATGATCTCCAACAGACACGAACAAAGCTGCAAAAATTTGCTGAAGCTTGTTGCGAATAGATTATTTGGTTAGTGTGAGATTCAATATCAGTTTTTAAAATCGAAAAGGAAATATAGACATGATTCCAGTAATTCTATCTGGCGGCGCCGGAACAAGACTTTGGCCTTTATCGCGAGGCCAGTACCCAAAACAATTTTTACCTTTGGTGTCCGAAAACACCATGATTCAGGAAACACTTTTGCGGCTGAAGGGTCTCTCGGGATTAGACGCTCCTATTGCTGTTTGTAACGAAGATCACCGTTTTATGATGGCGGAACAGCTTAGAGAAATTAATGCTAAGCCTTCGGCAATCATTTTAGAACCAATTGGAAAAAACACTGCTCCGGCTGTTGCCCTGGCAGCCTTAAGCGCTAATTCCGAGGATGATGTTCTGCTTGTTTTGCCCGCTGATCATGTTGTTTCTGATCATGCTGCTTTTCATAAGGTTGTTAATGAGGCAAAACAGCTGGCTGAACAAGATATGCTGGTCACTTTCGGGATTGTTGCCAGGGAACCGGAAACCGGATATGGTTATATTAAGGCGGGTGAAGCATTTCAAGGTAATGCTTTCAAGGTAGCGGCTTTTGTTGAAAAGCCGGATTTAGAGACAGCTCAAAAATACATTGATAGTGGTGAATATTACTGGAATAGCGGGATGTTTGCCTTTAAAGCCGGCAGATTTTTGCGAGAACTTGAGAAATTTAACCCTCAAATGCTGGAAATTTGCCGGAAAGCTTTGAAACAAGCAAAAAACGATTTGGATTTTGTGCGCTTGGATAAAGATATCTTTCTCAAATGTCCATCAGACTCTATCGATTACGCAGTAATGGAAAAAACAGACTCGGCTGTTGTGATACCGCTTTCAGCCGGATGGAACGATGTGGGTTCCTGGTCGGCATTGTGGGATGTCACTGCCAAGGATGAATTTGGCAATGCGATTAAAGGTGATGTATTAACGGTTGATACTTCTAATTCTTTTATTCATTCCAGCAACAAGCTGGTTTCAGTCATAGGTTTGCAAAATCTGGTCGTCATTGAAACCGATGATGCCGTGATGATTGCATCCAAAGATAAAGTTCAAGATGTGAAAAACATTGTTGATCAATTAAAATCATTAAATCGAAGTGAAGCAACAGTTCATAGAAAAGTTTATCGGCCCTGGGGATATTATGATCTAGTTGATACTGGAGACCGGCATCAAACTAAAAGAATTGTCGTCAAACCCGGAGCAAAACTATCAGTTCAGAAACACCACCATCGCGCCGAACACTGGGTCATTGTCAAAGGTTCGGCTTTCGTCAGTAAAAATGGCGAAAGCTTTTTAGTCACTGAAAACGAATCGATTTATATTCCGTTGGGCGTTATCCATAGTTTGGAAAATCCCGGCGTCATCCCTTTGGAAATGGTGGAAGTTCAATCCGGCAGTTACTTGGGAGAAGATGACATTGTTAGATTTGAAGATCAATATGGACGTATTTAGAAGGATACAAAAATTGTATAATGTAAATTATTGATTCTAAGTTTAAAATGATTTTATATGATAAAGCTATCTTTTCGATCCTAATTAATTTAATAGCATGACAAATCAAACAGAGAATTTAGAAAAAAGCCATATACTTCAAGTTTTTGAAACTGATTTAAATTCCTTGCATAACCAATTGATAGATATGATTAATCTGGTTATGAGTCAGTTAGATCAATCTATTATTGCTTTAAATGAAGGTGATAGGCAACTTGCTGAAAAAGTAATTTCTGCTGATTTTAATATTAATCAGCTAGAAATGACAATTGATGCTGAAGTACTGACATTACTGGCTAAAAATAGTCCGGTGGCCAATGATCTGCGTATAGTGCTTTCGACATCAAAGATTGCTGACGAGCTTGAAAAAATAGGTAATGAGATCTCATTTTTTTCTAAAATGATCATTGTTTTATACGATCCTAAAACTAGCGATCCTAACGAACAGTTATTAATTGATATTATTAAAATTGCAAATCTTGTCAAACAAACCCTTAAGCAGTTACAGATATTGATAACCACAAATAATGCCGAAAATGTTAATGTTATTATTCAATCCAGTCGAAATTGTGAAGCGGAATTGGAAGATGGTATTAAACATCTGTTAAACTTTGTGGTGACTGACGCCCGTCTGATAGGCCGGGCTTTGGATATGATGAATATCATGAAATCACTGGAATTATGCGGAGAATATTGCAGAAATATCGCAAAATACGTTTTTTTTATGATAGAAGGCTTGAGTCTTCCGGAGCAATGTTAGATCTGAATTGCTTATCCACGGTTGCTTTGCGGTTTCATTAACTGAATATGGATACATGGAATTTGCTTAGGTCATTGCCATTCAGATTAGGACTTAAATTATATTGACGGCTTTCAAAGTCTCAAAAGACCCCATATAAATTATGTCTGCACAGAAACAGCGTTGAAACAACGTCAATTTTCCCGAAGCTTGAGAGTTCAAGTTGTGAGACATATGCTTGCTATGTGTTTGGAGAAAAAATGTCCTGCCGCCAGTCTGCAAATATGAATCGCTAAGGTATTCAACTAAATGTTCCCAGTTAACAAAAAAGGTAATGTTACTTGTTTCAGGGCATAGGCTTTTAGCGAATTAGAATAATGCCCTTTTAAAAAAAAGTCGTCTATTATTGATGGCAAAATCGCTGTTGTTTCGGAGCCAATCTTGTCCCTTCAAACTGTTAACGAATTACTGAAAAAACATAAACTTGTCGAGAGCATGCTATTGAATCAACCAATGCATCGCCGCAAGCTGGTGACATCATTAGTTCAAAAACAACACATGGTTGAGCTGAACACGCTTTTAAAACGTCTTTCTGCGATCGAAATTGGTCAAATTCTTTCTTCATTAACATTTCATGATGCTCATCTAGTTTGGGAACAAATAGCCAAAGATCGTCAGGATGATGTACTTTGGGAAATCTCAGACACTTTGCGGGAAGAGCTGGTTGGTGACAGAGAGCCGCATTGCGGAGATGGGCAAATGAGTGCTTTTGAATTGGTCGATGGACGTCTATCCAAAGTCGCCATCACCTGTCGTCATGACCTGAACGCCATTAAACCGATATGGATCGATTTGCTAGCTCCCACTAAAGCTCAGCGCGTTCTGATTGGACAGCATTTTGGTCTGGAATTGCCTGATCCGCGTGAAATGACTGATTTGGAGTCCAGCGCCCGATTTTATGTTGAGCAGGACGAAATTCATATTCATTCGGATTTTTTGCTGGATAGGGAAGGGCTGGCGCGTAGTGTCCCGGTGGCTTTTGTTTTACGTGGCGATATTCTGTTTTCCGTTCGTGATGAAGAGTTACCGGTTTTCCGGTTACAAAGGTTGCGCGCTCGTACTCAGCCTGGCTTTGTGTCGGATAGTAAAGACATGCTGCTTGATCTATATGGCGCTGAGGCGGAATACTCTGCGGACTCATTGGAAGATATTTATAACGAACTGGAAGCAGTCAGTAAAACCGTACTCAGCCACACCATGAGCGATGAAGACGCAGCCCGCATTCTGGCCGATATTGCCGTACAGGAGGATTTAAACGGCCGTATTCGCAGAAATATACTTGATACCCAGCGTGCGGTTTCATTTCTATTGCGCCGCAAATTATTAACCAATACGCAACTGGAAGACGCCCAGCAAATTTTGCGCGATATTGAGTCTTTGAATAGTCATACCGCATTTTTGTTCGGCAAGATTAACTTCTTGATGGATGCCACAGTCGGTTTTATTAATATTAACCAGAATAAGGTGATTAAAATCTTTTCAGTTGCCTCGGTATCATTATTACCGCCTACCCTTATAGCAAGTGTGTACGGTATGAACTTTGAGCATATGCCGGAATTACAGTGGTCTTTTGGCTATCCGTTTGCGGTTTTCTTAATGATTACGTCAGTTTTACTGCCTTATTTATACTTTAGACGTAAAGGTTGGTTGCGTTAAGTTATGCAAACCGATCATTTTTTGGTTTTTGGGGAGGTTTTGTACGATTCCTTCCCAAATGGAGCCAGTATATTAGGCGGAGCCCCTTTTAATGTAGCTTGGCATTTACAAGCCTTTAAACAATCGCCGATATTGATCACCTGTGTGGGAAATGATCGGAGCGGATTGGATATTCGTTCCGCCATGCGCGGTTGGGGAATGTCTGAAGCGGGACTACAAATTGATCCTGACCATCCCACCGGCAAAGTGAGCATATTCTTATCATCCGGCGAACCAACTTATCAGATACTTGACAATCAAGCCTATGATTACATTAGTTGCGGTGAAATTGAATTGCCTGATTGTCAATTCCTATACCACGGTAGTTTGGCTTTACGTCATGCTTATTCACGTTCGGCTTTAGAGGACTTGAAACGGCGTCACCAAGGTAAAGTATTTTTAGATGTCAATTTAAGAACACCTTGGTGGGACCCAAAAAATCTCTCAGAATGGCTTAACGGCGCGAATTGGGTAAAACTAAATGATGACGAATTTCAATTGCTTTATCCTGACCAGCAAGCAATAGAACTTAGAATGCAGACATTCATTAAACGTTATCAGTTGGATGGGATAGTGGTTACTTGTGGCGGTCTTGGCGCCTTTGCAATGCTGGAAAGCAGTGAATTCATCCATGTAAAACCTGACAGACCAGTGGTTGTAAAAGATACCGTAGGGGCCGGAGATGCATTTTCTGCTGTGTTATTGCTTGGCATTTGTCATGGCTGGCCTATGTCAGTGACAATGGGGCGAGCGCAAAGCCTGGCTTCGGCAATAGTCGAGCAAGCCGGGGCTGTAGTGGATAATTTGGATTTTTATCGAACATTCATTTCGGAATGGTCATAAACCTAGAATCCGCGAATGAATCAAAAGGCTGGATAGTGGTTCAGTTTGAATTAAATGTCAGTTATCACGATTTACATTGATGATTGGTATCCGCCAGTTTTGGAAACCGCGACTATTTGACAGGGGACGCTGCAAGTTCATCCTAGTAAGCTTGCCGGAATCCCTTCCGGCGAAACCCCGGCCAAACACTCGCGATTCCCAAAACTTCTGTTATCTCTATCAAAAAACAATCTTCACATTTTCCTAGAAACCGAACCACTACCAAAGGCTGAATTGGTTCGTCAGTTGGTAACATCTGTGAGCTGTTGTTACTAAGAGTTAATTCCACCAAAATAATCCACCGTATAGCGGAAGATTTTGATAGTGTTTGACCAGTAATCCATTGATAACCCGGCCTTTTGCTTCAAGTGCCGTAAAAATTGAGTTGGAGTAGGCAGGGATTCCCACACTGAAGGCAAAAATGTGGCTCGTTTAAAACCCTCTTCCAAAATCAGGCCGTCAATTTCCGGGCGCAATTGCTTGATTAAATCCGCTTCAGATTCGAAATTTACTGGCTCGGCAATAGATAATACCGAAATGTGCAATTCCAGCTTTAGCAGTTCCGGTTTTGTCAGTGGCGGAAATCTTCTATCGGAAAATGCCGCGGAATAAGCATTCTCCACAACATCTTCCACTAGTGGACGGATAGGCTTTAATACCCCAATACAGCCGCGTAAGTTTTTTTGAATTTCCAAAGTCACAAAGGTAGCCCTTGGTTCAATCATGAGGCCATGATAATCTGCCGGATTGATTTGCAAAGGTTTGCCGGTTATCAGCCCTAGTTCGATAGATTTGCCGGCTAATTGCAAAAGTTCAGTCTGCTCGGCTTTAGTCAACAACATATGCGCCATATCCTACTACGCGATTTTTATCCCGGCTTGCTGTATCTGCGGAATTACGAAGATCAATAGTTTTAATTTGGAGTGATTTAGATTTTAAATATTTCAGTAAACCGCAAATCGGCGTTTTGCCGCAGGCCGCATCGTAACTGATATGCTGATAGTCGAGATTTTCAATAAATTTGCTGGTATTGTGATCAAGAATCTGCGCAGTGCCGTAATCGTGATAATGGCTCAAATCGGAACTCACCACTATTAATGTTTCCGGGCCGCCCCATAGCAATTCGATCACTTGGCTAACCTGTTCGGCGCTGGCCTCACCAACCACGATGGGAACAAGTTTAAAGTTTTTCAGCAGCATTTGCAAAAAAGGCAGTTGCACTTCCAAACTGTGTTCATATTCATGGGCTTGGTCATTGAAATGCACAAAACCCAGATGAGTAATGGCTTGATAGCCCTTGTCGTCGATCAATACATCGCCAAGTGGTGTTTTAAAGGCCTGAGCATGACTTAACGCCAGTCCATGAAAAGCAACACGATGAGAAGGACCGAGCAATACAACCCGATTAATCGTGGCGGCGGCTGTCTTAAGTCTGGCATAGGCGGAAGCGGCGATCTGTCCGGAGTAAATATATCCGGCATGAGGCACGATCATTGCCTTAGGAACCTTTTCGGCAGATTCGAGTCTTAAAATATATTCCGAAAGCATTTGAGAAAGCTGTCCGGAATCGTCAGGATAAAAGCTGCCAGCCACTGCTGGATATCTATACATAACACTCCACTCCTTTGCTTATTTAAATATGACCATAATCATGACAATGTTTTGTCATATCAGTTCCGGTAATCAAAATCATGCTCAATAAAGTTAACAACAATATTGTCAGTACTCGTTATTGGCATCAAGTAGACCAGCAACGTATTCAATGCGATCTATGTCCGCGCGCCTGCAAGCTTCATGAAGGACAACGCGGCATGTGTTTTGTCAGGCAAAACTTAAATCAGCAAATTGTCATGACCAGCTATGGCCGTTCAAGCGGTTTTGCCGTTGATCCTATAGAAAAAAAACCATTAAATCATTTTTTTCCCGGCAGTCCTATCCTGTCTTTTGGTACTGCCGGCTGCAATTTAGCCTGTAAATTTTGTCAAAATTGGCATATCAGCAAATCTGCAGAAATGGATACCTTAATGAGCAGGGCGGATCCGGAAGCAATAGGCAAAATTGCCTTGGAACATGACTGCCATAGTGTGGCTTATACCTATAACGATCCGGTAATTTTTCATGAATATGCAATTGATACCGCCAAAGTTTGCCGGGAATTAGGCATTAAATCCGTTGCCGTGACTGCAGGCTATGTCTGCAGCGCTCCGCGAGTGGAGTTTTATCAGTGGATGGATGCCGCGAATGTGGATTTAAAGGCTTTTAGTGAAAAATTTTACTATAAAATCACCGGCAGCCACTTGCAACCGGTACTGGAAACCTTGCAATACATCAAACATGAAACGAATGTCTGGCTGGAACTGACAACATTGCTGATTCCCGGAGAAAATGATTCCGATGCTGAGCTTGAAGCCATGACACAATGGGTGGTGGAATATCTAGGGCCGGATGTGCCTATGCACTTTAGCGCATTCCACCCGGCCTGGAAAATGCACGACAAACCACGCACACCAATTTCTACATTACTCAAAGCTCGTCA
>CAVUMJ010000141.1:0-12345 GCA_963741375.1 uncultured Pseudomonadota bacterium | reverse complement strand
GGCGGGAGCGTTCAGTTTCATCTCCGCCTTGTAACGCCGTACCGCGCTTGCGTCAAGGCTGGTTGCGTCTCGTGTTTTTCTGGGTTGCAAGTCAACTTTTCAGCCCTTTGCGGTATCACGCGCGCAGACTTGGGCCGTTGGCCCAGGCTGGTTCGAAGTCGCGCCGTTGGCGCGCCGGGTATTCATAAGGCACGCGCCGCCTGCGGGCATGGTGGCCAGACTGCGGACATATCCCCCCGGCGGGGTGTTGAGGTTGCCTTCCGCAATTCACCGCGGCGGCGCGAACCAAGGCGCGCCTCAGCGCGTAAGAGGACCTGTACCTTTCTAATGGAATCCAGGCTCGAATCGGATCGGCTGCTTTGATGACGCGGCTCCTGTTCGCGATGATTGTGTCATTTCCGGAGGAAACGAACGCGTTGGTTACGAAGCTTGAACCACGCTTCGTCTCTTTTACTCTGGTACTCAGCGGCACACGCGCCAACAATTCTCCCGCGCGCTTGGCGAGTTGGCTGCCATTGGTCTGGACAATCTTCATCGCCGTGGCCGCCTCCGCCGGGTGGCTGGCAATGATTTTTTCGGTGATGGCCACGGCCGCGACGCTCGCTTCCTCCTTCAACCCCTCGCGAACACTATTCAAAATGTTAAAAGACAATTCGTTTGATGCGGATAAATTTACCATCATCAAAGCATATGATGTCATGCTGGAAAAACAAGCAAATTCCATCGCTAAGGAATTACATGATGAAATCGGGCAAACTTTGACAGCGCTTAAATACAAGCTATCTCTGCTGATTTTACAAAATAATACAAACCAAATTTTTACCGCGAATGCTGAAGATTTGTTAGTACTGACAGATCTATGCATGCAAAATGTATATGGTTTGATTGATAAATTGCAATCAGTCAATATTGAATTCGGCTTGGTTAAGGCGCTTGAGAGATTATGCCAAGTGATTAGTCAAAAATGCCTGCTGATTTGCAGGTTTACCAGCCAATGTGATTCAGGCATACCGGATAAACCTGGCAACAGAATTATTTATGGCGTTTTAGAGGAAATTTTATGGCAAATTGCCAAAAATATCTCTTCAACTTCAAAAACTATTGCTGTGAATATTCGTCAAACGGCTGAATCGCCGGTAGTGATAGAGATTTGTACTGACAGTGCTCTTTCAGAGCTGTCTTTATCCGCTCAAGAATGGGATTTTGCTGGTAAATATCTAAAGGTGCTTGGTGGATATCTGGACATCAGCGCTGAAAAACAGCAAAACTTCAAAATGATCATGGTCATTCCCCTGGCTGGATTTGTCCAGCAATTTTCTTGAGTTCGTTGCCTATTTGTATAATGACGCTATCCCAATCACCTACAGCCGGTTGTCTAAACAATGTTGCCGTTGGATACCAAGGACTATCGGTTCTATCCAGCATCCAACGATAATCCGGTGCGTAAGGCAACAATATCCAAAGTTTTTTACCCAACGCCCCTGCCAAGTGTGCAACGGAGGTATCCACTGAAATGACTAAATCCATTTCCGCAATCAATGCCGCAGTGTCGGAAAAGTCTTTCAACATATCCTGATGGGTTTTGACATGACAGTTCTCAGCCATAAATAGAGCGTCGTCAGACCGGATAGATTGTTGCAGACAATGAAATTCGATTGGTAAATTAAATAAAGATTGTAATTGTGTTACGGCGAGACTGCGATTGTGGTCATTTTTATGCTCTGTTGAACCTGAGAAAACCAATCCCACTCTCGGTATGGATTTTTTACCCAATATTTGCCGCCAGGTATTTTGTTTGTCATTATCAGCAAAGAGATAAGGAATTTTTGAAGGAATTGTATGTATCGTGGTTTTAAATGCTAATGGCAAACTCATAACAGGGCAATGGTAATCGAAATCTGGTATTGGAGCCTTTTCAATGAGGGTAAATTGGCCGTCGAGTGTTGAGGCAATAGTCATTAATGGTGAAGGTGCGCCCAAAATCACTTTGGCGCCTAATTGTTCAACCAAGGCTGCATAACGAATGAATTGAATGTAATCGCCCAACCCTTGTTCCGGATATATTAATATGGTTTTATTGAATAGCGATTGTTCACCTAACCACAATGGTTGAGTGAATGTCATAGAAGTTTTCCTTTGAGAGCATTTCCAACCCCATTCATATAGTGCCCATCCCTTTTCATAATCACCTATTAGAATTTTCAATAAAGATTTATTTAGGTATGCGTCTGCATAATTTGGATTAAGGGCAATGGCGTTGTCAAAACAGGCTAGCGCTTCATCCAATTTCCTTAATTCTTTTAAAACATTACCACAGTTGGAATACGCTTCTACATAACCAGGATTAATGGTAATAGCATGTTTAAAGCTGGCCAGCGCTTCATCCAGTCGATTTAAATCTTTAAGGGCAACCCCTCGATTGGAGTATGCCGTTGCATCTTCAGGATCAATGGCAATGGCAAGGTCGTAACATGCAATGGCATCATTTAATCGATTTAAGTTTTTAAGGGCATTCCCACGATTGTTAAGCGCTTTAGGTTGATTCGGGGCAATTTGCAAAGACTTGCCGATGATTCTTATCCCTTCTTCAAGTTTGCCTTGTTGTAATGCAATTGTTCCCAGATTAGTCAATAATGTTGTATTGTTCGGCAGAGCCTTTAATAATTTTTTGTATTGTTCTGCAGCTTTCTCCAAATGACCTGCTTGATGCAGCGCCGCTGCTTTCTGAATTGATTCGTGTTGTTTCGGTGTAGGTGAAATAGTTTTTGTATTTTTCATTGCAAAATATTCTAAAGACCGGATCGTCGGTTAAAGATTGATTTATACATATTAGTCTGTAAATATAAATCGATAATTGATACATTTCGCTTTCAGGATACCAACAAAGCTGGTAAATATGTATGATATACCGGTAAACAGGGTATACAATCAGACTATTAATAAAATCGATGATTTTTTGTTTCAGTACTAGTTTTTTATAATTTCCGCAAAATAACTTAACGAAGAAGTATTAAAATTACTTACATTTCCCATACTTGTAAATGAAGGCAAAAATGAGTTTTAAATCCAACTTAATTAAAATAGCAATCAAATTAACGCCTAATATCCTAATCAGATGGGTGGCAAATTTAATACTAACCGGCATCGCTGAATTAATTGAATTTAGTTTTGATCTTGATGCCCGAAAAGTTTATGTTCAAACCAGGCTTTACGGTGAAGAACAAACCATAGAAGTCTGGCTGGAAGATTTTGCCGTTGTTAGCGATGGTCAATCCTATAGTTTTATTCTAAAGCAGGCCAAATCGGATCGGCCATGGTTGAATAATATATTGGCGCGTGTTGTTGGAAAAGCTTGGAAAATTCCTGCTATGCCTCAATTAACGCCTTACCTTGAACTGATTGCCGAGGTGTTCAGCGCCGAACCTCAACCGCGTTTAGACGTTATTCCTCGGTCGTAACTAATGGTAGCGTGCATCCTTGAGTATTTCCTAGTATTGTCTGAACTTTAAAAAATCAAAATTGACTGCTTTGCGGGATAAATTGGTTGTTCGGAATTTAATAAACAACTTATTTTATGTTTGAAACATGGTGTACATAAATAGTGGAGCCGATTACTGCAGCCTGGGCTATTACCAAGTTAATAATCGGTAAGGTCATCCCGAAACCTATTGAGCCGCCAAAACTTAACATGCCTATCCCGGATTTACGCATAAATTGTTTTTGTTCTGGAAAAAGCATGCCTTTATTTTCCAGTGGATATGCCATGAATTCCATGGCTATACCCCAGGATGCAAAGATTGCCCATAAAATCGGAGCCAGTAAATTAACCACTGGAATCATAAAAAGTATCAGCAAGGGAATGCTGCGCAGTAACAAATAAGCAATACGTTTTAATTCGCCAATGAACACCTTATCCCAGGCTTGTGCAATTTCTTTTTCCACGACACCAGTGAGAATCTGCTGGGTTTTGGAAGCGATGCGGCTGTAATAGGGTGAACCGATCAGGTTGGCAAGTAAGCTAAAAGTGAAAAATGCCACTACAAAATAACTGATATAAAACAGCGGCCATAAAATCCAGCTTAACCAGGATAGCCACTCCGGGATTAAGCCATGAATCAGATTTGTAGCCGTGTAATAGCCCAGGATAAAAACTCCGCTATAGATGACGGCATTGATTAACAGCGGTATCAACACATAATGACGTAACTCCTTATGCGTCAATAATTTAAAACCTTGCAGCAAACAACTCACAGCAAAAACCGGATTATTGCTTTGTTTGAAATTGATCATGACGCCAAACTCCTGATACCATGCAGACCTGGGTTAATAATAATGCCACGCTCAGTGACAATTGCGGTGATTAATTCCGCCGGGGTCACATCGAAAACCGGATTCCAGGCGGATACCAATTATCCATCGGTGAGATAGCAGTCATTCAGTAATTCTTTGGAATTTCGCTGTTCAATTTCAATATTTTCACCGTTTGCCAGAGTGAAATCCAGGGTAGAGGAGGGCGCCGCCACCATAAAATTAACCTGATGCTGTTTTGCCAATACCGCTAATGAATAAGTGCCGATCTTATTAGCTACATCACCGTTAGCTGCAATACGGTCGGCGCCGACTATAATCCAATCGATTTTACCGGATTTCATTAGCCAGGCAGCGGCGGCATCGGCAATCAGAGTTGCCGGAATTCCATCCTGAGATAATTCCCATACTGTTAGTCTAGCGCCTTGCAACCAGGGACGAGTTTCATCAGCGTAGACATTTTCCAATTCCCCGCGTTTATAAGCGCTTCTGATCACCCCAAGCGCCGTACCGTATCCGCCGGTTGCTAATGCTCCAGCGTTACAATGCGTCAAAACAGATTTGGAATGACCAAGCAGATCAGCCCCATATTCGCCTATGGCGTGATTGGCTCGAATATCATCATGATGGATTTGTTCGGCAAGATCAGAAACAGCCTTAACCGGATCAGGACAATTTCTAAGGGTTTGACGCATTTTATCCAAAGCCCAAAATAAATTAACTGCGGTAGGCCGGGAGGAGGCTAGTTTTTGAATATCCGTTTCAACCAGATTAAGCCAATCATTAGCCGGAAAATGTTGTAAAACCGAAAGCACAACACCGTAGGCCGCTGCGATTCCGATTGCCGGCGCCCCTCTGACGCGCATGGAGGCAATGGCCTCAGCAATTTCAGTGGCATTGAAACATTCGTCATAAAGAATAGTTTCAGGTAATTGACGTTGGTCAAGGATTTTAAGGCTGTTTCCAGTCCATTGCAGCGCATAAACCGATAATTGCTGAGAATTATTCATTACTTTTAACACCATTTCAGGCAAGATTGATTGAACAAAAGGGTATAATCTAATTTTTTTCGCCGAGGAAAATTATGCAGGTTGATCTTGTTATTCAGGCACGCTGGATTATACCCGTTGAACCGGAAGCCGTAATCCACGAAAATCATAGTTTGGTCATTGACGACGGCAAAATTATAGATATTCTGGCTAATGAAGACGTTTTTAGCAAATATCAACCTGCTGTGCTGGAAATTCTTGATCAACATTTGTTAATTCCGGGATTTGTTAATTGCCATACCCACGCGGCCATGTCATTGCTGTCAGGACTGGCAGATGATTTGCCTTTAATGGATTGGTTGCAAAATCACATTTGGCCTGCAGAAAAAAAATGGGTTAGCGAGACATTCGTTAGAGATGGGACTGATTTGGCAATTGCGGAAATGCTGCGTGGCGGCACCACCTGTTTCAATGATATGTATTTTTTCCCGGAAGTCGTGGCTCAACAGTCTCTACAACGGGGCATACGAGCCAATATCGGTCTGATCGTGTTTGATTTTCCAACAGTCTGGGCTGAAAATGCCGATGCCTATATTGTGAAAGGACTGGCTTTGCATGAAGAATTGCGTAATGAAAGCTTGATCACCACCTCGTTTGCTCCTCACGCTCCTTATACGGTTTCAGATGGGCCATTAGCAAAAATTTTAACTTTTGCGGATGAAATGAATTTATCCATCCATATGCATTTACATGAAACCCGTCAAGAGATTTTGGAACAACTGCAAAAAACCGCAAAGACCCCTTTACAACGTCTGATGGATATTGGTTTGATTACCCCATCATTTATGGCAGTCCACATGACGCAATTATCGGACGATGAAATTCGAATTTTTGCCGAGACGGGTGGTCATATTATTCATTGTCCCGAATCCAATTTAAAATTGGCCAGCGGATTTTGTCCGGTTGCAAAATGTCTGGACGCCGGAATCAATATTGCATTGGGTACGGATGGCGCGGCCAGTAATAATGATCAGGATATGTTAGCTGAAATGAGAACAGCTGCATTGCTGGCGAAAGGTCTGGCGGGAAATCCTTCCGTAGTTCCGGCAAGTGAAGCTTTGAAAATGGCCACCATTAATGGCGCAAAAGCATTAGGACTGGATAGTGAAATCGGCTCGCTTAAAATTGGGAAAGCCGCAGATGTGGTTGCTATAGATTTAAGTGACGTAGAAACACAACCTGTATTAAATCCTTTAGCCCAATTAGTGTATGCCGCCACGCGTCATCAAGTTTCCGATGTTTGGGTAGCCGGTAAACAGTTGTTAAAAAAACGTCAGTTGTTAACGCTGAATCTTAACGACCTGAGGGCTAATGTTTCCGAATGGCAACAACGCTTAATTGAAAATTGATACAAGCCGGGTATTTAGTTTCGACTAATAACCTAGTAAAATACTAAACTATATATCATCCTAAGGATGCAGATATGACAGCCTCAAATAACGTACATCCTCATGAAATTCAGAAATTCGGTTCGCGTGCTCAACACTGGTGGGATCCAGAAGGCGAACTCAAGACTTTACATGCAATCAATCCGTTACGAATGGAATTTATCCGTAAATTTGTCCATCTTCAAGGGCTATCCTTTTTGGATGTCGGATGCGGCGGAGGCATTTTGACTGAAGCCTTGGCAAAGGCGGGGGCTGTTGCTTTAGGCATAGACTTGAGTGATGATTTACTGGATATTGCAGATTTACATGGTCTCGATACCGGCATTAAAGCCGAATATCGCAAAATAAGCGTTGAAGCATTGGCCGAGCAGCAGCCGGCCGGGTTTGACCATGTTGTCTGCATGGAGATGCTGGAACATGTACCCAATCCCGGTTCTGTTGTTAAAGCTTGCGCCACTCTGGTAAAGCCAGGCGGAATGGTGTTTTTTTCTACCTTGAATAGAGTGCCGAAAGCTTATGTTATGGCCATTGTTGCGGCTGAGTTTTTATTAAAGATGTTGCCTAAAGGCACCCATGATTATCAAGCTTTCATCAAACCATCAGAACTTTGTCAGATGGCAAGAGGAGCTGGATTGGATCTTCAGGAACTGGTTGGGATTGACTATCATCCATTGACTAAACAATTTAGCTTGGGGAGTAACGTTAGTGTGAATTATCTCGCCGCATTCGTTAGATCAAATTAAATTATGAACCCATTTAAACTGGATTGCGTTTTGTTTGATCTGGATGGAACTTTAGTTGATACAGCGCCGGATTTGATTTTTTGTTTAAACCATACTTTAGCTTTACACGGTTTTGAGCAAATTGATCCGCAGGCAGTCAAACCATTTATATCAAAAGGCGCATTCGCCATGATTGATTATTCTGCTGCGGCAGCTGATTTAACCTCAAAAAATTTAATGCTTGAGGTTATGCTGAATTGTTATGAAAACCATGTTGCCGTTCATAGCTATATCTATGACGGCATGCTGGACACATTGCAATCAATAGAAGCTCTAGGATTGAAATGGGGGGTCGTCACCAACAAGCGGCAACGATTTACCATGCCGTTAATGTCCGCTTTTAATTTGAAACACCGCGCCGCTTGTATTGTGAGCGGAGATACCACCGCCAATAGCAAACCGCATCCGGAACCCATGCTGGCAGCTTGTGAATTAGCCGATGTTAATCCTGAAAACTGCGTATATATCGGAGATGCTTCACATGACATAACTGCTGGCAAAAGTGCCAAAATGAAGACACTTGCGGCGCTTTATGGTTATTTGCAGGAAGACGATCAACCGGAATGTTGGGGCGCAGACGGACTCATTGGGCATCCGGATCAAATTTTGCCTTGGATAAATGAAATTTTATGCCGTTAACAAATCAGCTTATTCTCGTTACAGGTGCTGCAGGCGGTCTAGGAGGCTGTGCCTCGCGGTTTTTAGCCAATCAAGGCGCCACCATACTCTTGCTGGATAAGAATCTCCCTAAACTAGAGCGTATTTACGACTGCATAGTTACGGAAAATGGCGCTGAACCAATTATTTGTCCTTTTGATCTGGCAGGCGCTAATGAACAACAATATCTGGAACTAGCTGAAAGTATTATGGATAGATTTGGTTCCTTGCAAGGAGTGTTGCATTCAGCCGTCGAGTTTAGCGCTTATACGCCGATTTCTCAGCATAGTACGCATGACTGGGGCCATACCCTTAATGTGAATTTAAATTCCGTGTTTTTGCTGTGCAGGGTGTTACTGCCTGTGCTGCAAAATAGTTCCCATGCCTCCATCGTTTTTACTTCTGATTCTACCGCAAGAGTTGGGCCAGCCTATGCCGGCGCCTATGGGGTTTCAAAAATTGCTCTTGAAGGCTTTGCCAGAATATTGGCGGAAGAACTGGAGGCCGGACAAAAAATTCGTGTCAACACTTTGGTGCCAGGTCCAGTGGATACCCCTACCAGGAAGAAAGCTTTTCCGGGTGAAAGTAAAAGTCAATTAGCTCATCCGGATAGTTTGAAATCGCTTTACAGTTATTTGTTTAGCGAGGCCAGTCTCGGTGTGACAGGCAAAATAATCGATGCGCAAACCTTTAAAATTTAGGAAATACCATGGCAGAACGTGAAGTTGTAATTTTGAGCCGAGATGTCAATATTGTCACCATACCGGATGGTCATCAAGGCAGTTTAACAAAAGGTCAGGAAGTTACGATACACCAATCACTGGGGAATAATTACACCGTGTTGACGGATTACGGACACTTAGTTCGTATCGCAGCGGATGACGCTGATGCGCTTGGCAAACAAACTCAACTTTTGCATACTCTGGTTGAAGAAACAGATGCCCGGACAGTTGAAAAAAACTGCTGGGAAGTCATGAAAACTGTTTACGATCCTGAGATACCCGTTAACATTGTTGATCTTGGTCTGGTGTATCAATGTCAGGTCACTGCTAATTCCACCGGCGGTAACGATGTGCATGTGCAAATGACATTAACTGCGCCGGGCTGCGGAATGGGGCCAGTCATTCAAGCCGATGTTGAAAAATCCATTCGCGCCTTGCCGGGGGTAAATTCAGTCAATATTGAAATTGTGCTTGATCCGCCCTGGTCGAGAGACATGATCTCTGAAGTTGCTCAGGTGCAACTTGGATTATTCTAAATTACCATTTTTCTGTTACAAAACTATTCGCCCGTATTCTCAGCAGCTAATCCGGCGCACGACATTTTTTTGACATATGCATAGGGGCAATTTATTGCCGCATGCCAAATTAATGTATTTTGCCGCCACAAAAAATTATTTATATTTCAACATCATCATGAAATGTCACAAATAAATTAATTTGGCATGTGTTCTGCTTATATTTTAAAAAAAGCATGGGACATTCGACATGGCAATTAATTTTAATTCTGCATTAGGCATACATCCGCAAGCATTAGTTCTACGCGAAAAACGTGGGGAAATTCTTGCCGCCAATATGGCTAATGCGGATACGCCTGATTATAAGGCTCGTGATCTGGATTTTCATTCACTCTTAAACAACAGCCTTGGCAATACTTCTAATAATTCGGCGGTAGTGCTTCAACAAACGTTACAAGAGCATATGCCGGGACAGAATGTGGTGTTAGGTGCGCAAGTACTTTATAGAAACCCTCAGCAGTCTTCGTTAGACGGGAATACCGTAGAAAGCCATATTGAACAGGCAAAATTTGCTGAAAACGCCGTGCAGTACGAATCATCCCTGAGCTTTTTGAAGGGTCAGTTTTCCAATTTACTGTTAGCGATAAAAGGACAATAAATATGTCAGCACTAAAAGTATTTGATATCGCCGGCAGCGCGATGAATGCCGAAAACGTAAGACTTAATACGGTGGCAAGCAATTTAGCCAATGCCAGTACTATCAGTAACAGTGCTGATAAGGTTTATAAAGCCAGGTTGCCGGTTTTTTCAGCTGTATTAAATAACACTGTCAATAAAAACAATACTGCCGGCGGCGTAGAGGTATTGGGCGTAGTGGAAAGTCAGGCGCCGCCGGTAATGGAATATCAACCCAACCATCCCATGGCGGATGCTACCGGATATATCTATAAACCCAATGTCAACAGCATTGAAGAAATGGCCAATATGATGTCGGCGTCGCGTTCATATCAAAATAATGTTGATGTGATGAATACTGCTAAAACCATGTTGCTAGATACTTTGAAATTAGGTCAGTAAGGAGCTAATATGTCAACCAGCGATACAACCAGTTTACTCAGCGCCTTTAATGCGCTTGGGCTTGCTACAACTTCTAATAGTAGCTCCAGTACCGGGGCGGCCAGCAGCGCAACTGATACTACAGCTGCAACTCAATCTTTGTCACAAGCCGATTTTTTGAAGCTGCTGACCACTCAATTGACCCATCAGGATCCGACTAATCCAACTGACAGTAATACCTTTGTTTCGCAAATGGCGCAGTTTAGTACAGTATCGGGTATTGGCAATTTGCTGACTTCTTTTCAGGGCCTTGCCAGTTCCATTACTTCTGATCAAGCCTTACAGGCTTCCAGCTTGGTGGGGCAAACAGTTTCAGCGCCAGGGACTCAAGGTTATTTGACATCCGGCGGCAGTATTTCAGGTGATTTTACTTTAACAACCGCAACTTCAGACGCCAAGGTTACCATAACTGATCCAACAACGGGTGCGACAGTCAGTCAAATCGATTTACAATCACAATCCGCAGGGGATGTGCCTTTTACCTGGAATGGCGCCGACACTAATGGAAACGCTGTGGCCCCAGGGGTTTATAACATTCAAGTAACCGCTATGGAAAATGGCAAAAATACTGCTATTGCTACCAATATCCAGTCAGTAGTGGATAGTGTAACTATTGGTACTGGTTCCAGCGGTTTACAAGTCAATTTAAAAGGTTTGGGTTCTGTTCCTTTCAGTAAGGTTACTTCAATTATTTAAATACAGGAGAATTATTATGTCCTTCGCAACCGCATTAAGTGGTCTTAACGCCGCATCCAATAATCTGCAAGTTACCGGAAATAACATTGCTAATGCCAACACAGTTGGATTTAAACAATCAGTTGCTGAATTTGCGGATGTCTACGCTTCAAGCTTGTCCGGAAATAGTAACATTACTCCTGGTTCGGGTGTCAATGTGGCAAATGATGCTCAGCAATTTATCCAGGGTACTTTACAAAATACCTCAAACAACCTTGATATGGCAATTAGTGGCTCCGGGTTTTTTACAATGGCGGAAACTCCAACTCAAACTACAAATTTGACTTATACTCGTGATGGCGAGTTTTCTTTGGATGCAAATGGTTATTTAGTCAATAATCAGGGCAACGCCCTGATGGCATACGCTCCAAACGGCACTTCCATCGCAGCCGGATTCAGTACAGGAGTATTGACGCCAATAAAAATCAACACGCTGACAGGTGCGCCGGCTGCAACGACCAATGTAAATCTGGCTATCAATTTAAACGCTAATGATACCTATCCGGCAACTCAAAATGCCATAGCAACATCAGGAAATGCAGCCATGACCGCTGCAAATACTTTGGTTAAAGCGCAAAACACCTATAATCTGGCTGTGGCGGCGGCGGGTGGCAGTACTACCGGTGCTACGGCAGTAGCTGACCAGACTGCTTTAACCAATGCCCAAACTGCGTACAATAGTGCGTCTGCAGCAGCTCCGGCAGCGGTTACCACAGCTGTTGGCAACTATATCACCGCTGCCGAAAACTACAATACCGCATATAATGCAGATGTTGCCGCCGGTACTGATCCGTCAACAGATGCAAACGTTACCGCTCTTGCCGCAACATCTACAACGGCTCAAAATACAGTAGCTAGCGCCGTCTCCACTGCCGCAACCGCTCAGTCATTGTTTAGTCCGACAGATCCAAATACCTATAACAATCAGACTTCGGTAACAATTTATGATTCGCTAGGGTCGCCGCATATTTTGACCACTTATTATGTCAAAGGAGCCTCTACCGGCAGCACCACTCAATGGGATGTGTATACATACATGAGCGAGCCGGCTACGCCCAATAACTTAACGCCGG
>CAVUMJ010000140.1:0-33073 GCA_963741375.1 uncultured Pseudomonadota bacterium | reverse complement strand
CTGTAGACCAACGATGGCGTGACTCTTTTGAGCAAGCTACATCTATTCTACGACCAGGCCAATCTGCAAAACGCGTTCGGGCCGATTTGGGCGCAAACACAATATCATTAAATCCCTCCCATCAATCTTCCGCGGAGCGAGAGTAAAGGAGCATACAGCGAAATTTCGTCGAAGGCTTGGCCACAATGCAAGAAGAATTCTTTTCGTTATGACTTCCGCCTCTTGTGATTCAAAGAAAACGATAGGCTGACGGCCTTCTAGAAACATTGCTTCGACTAGTTCAATTGTCCTCTGGTCCAAGACCGGTGGCAGTGGATCGCTAACATGGTTGGCTGGCTTTATAAGTTTTGTTTTCCCCTCTAACTCGACCGGAGTCAATAGCGCAATCAGTTCATCGAGCGTATCAAGATTCTCCCAGGTGGGCATTGGTACAAGAAGGCTTCTAGTAAGAACGCATCCTGCCCGGGGAGCATCAAGATCCTGCCAAGTGCTAGCAAAGACAAAATGACTACGACTCGGAAGAGGATAAGCAGTCAAATAGGGACTAAAAACTTCCGCAGGGCGAAGAGGGCCCGCCATATCTGACAGACGATCAACTGTGTCTTGGTCTTGGCGAGGTAGCTTTAGGGATGCAAATAGTAACTGGTGACCGTTACGATAGCCATGAACCTGCTGCTCGATCAAATCTTTCATTTCTCGTTTTAGTCCGTAAGCCTTATGACCCACGCAACTGGTAGCGTAACATCCGTTTTTGTGCAAATTTCACTATTCGTTTCCAGTACGATATAGCCAGCGTCCTTTAGGTCAGCCTTGAAAAATTCTTCCTGAAAGGTCGTATCGATAAAGTCGCCACCAACAACACTGACTCCGAAAACACGGATATCGAATTCTGAAATATCTATCAGTCGCCCGGCAAGCAGTGGATATTGTTCTGCGATGTAAGCAGAAGGTCCCTTTGCTCTGCTTTCAGCATCTAGTCGATCCCAAGCAGTAATCAACAATGCTACACGTGGTCTGACATCGTCTAAATCGACTGCAAGACTATTTTCCAAAAAACGGAGAAGTTCACATAGCGCTACTTGTGTGGGGATGTCCCGTTTTTCTTCTTGATCTGGCGCAGGCAATATCGCAGGCATTTTGAGAAATTGACCGGATGTTACCCAATCCAGTGGTTCAACGTTCTGATCTGAACCAATGCGAACGAAAACTAGGGCTCCAGAAGCAGTACGCAACCTGCTCATCCATTGCTCTGGCAACTCACAGGTTTCTACAGCTTTTTGCCACAACTCACCTGTTACATCAGGTACGACAATTTGAATCGGTTCCTCTTCGGGGGCGTCTGATGAAACAACCGGAATGGAAAAGCTCTGTTGGATGTCATCGAAATTCTTATCGGATCTCGGTGCAAAACTACCTTGCAATAGGTGAGCTAGTGCTTCTTCTACATAACGGATATCACTTGGGATGTCCGGCGCAAAAAGAACACCATCTTTAGAACTGAGTGCTTTCCAAAGCCGAGCCAAATAATTTGTTTTCCCAGAGTCAGGACCACCAGTTAGAACAATCGCAAGGTCATCCATTAGATATCCTTTAGGTTACGAAAACGAAACATCGCGCGCTCTTTATCGCTTGAAATTTTTGAGTTTGGCCAAAATTTCGGTGCTTCAGAATTGTTTTTACAGCTAGCTGCAATGAGTTCAGCTATACCGTAACCAGAAATTATGTCAACGCCCTCAGAGAAGGAAGCTATAGAAAAAATTTCTACGTTCATGCTCCGAGAATGAGCCTCAGTATAGAGCGCTTCAAGAGCAGCAGTGTCTGGTTCTCCTAAGTCTCGTCGAGTGATAACAAGTTTTACCGGCGTAGATGGTTTCAAAATGCCAGCAAGCTTTTGCAACATCAATTTCGTTCTGTGAAGGATAAGTTGACGTGTTTTAGGTATGGCAAACTGGCGTCCATCAACCATCAACCAAATGACATCGGATCGTTTAAGAAACTCGAATCGATCTACCCTCGAATTGTCAAGCATCGCGTTAGTCCATTCACCTGGGAGATCTGGCAGCAGTAAATCAACTGTCTTGTTCTGGTTTTCGATGTTTAACCGCAAGTGAAGGAAGCCAGCACTCCGATCATCAGCGAGTTCAGTATGCGCAGTCATCTGTTCTGGCACTTGGCCTTCATTCCAGCGGCGGGCTCCATAGCTAAGATCGTCAAAAGACCTTAAGCTAAGACTATTGGCAAAAGAAAATCCATTAAGGCGATTTCGCGCAATAAGCAGGTACAGACTAACCAAAGCAGATGTCTTGCCTGCATCAGGTGCTCCCAAAATCCCTACTAAGTGGCAGTATCGTTTAGACATAAGTTTACTGGCCTGTTCAGGGGTAAGCGTCAGACTAAATGGAAATCTTGGATTTTTTGCCGGCTCCTCAAGCGGAGGCGCAGCACTGTCGGCCAAATCCAGTTGCGGCTCTGAATCCTCAGCAGAGATGCGATTTGGACATTTTGCCACTTCATTATTGAGGAGGCATACCCCGGTCTCTTCGACCGTGCAATTTTCTTGACGACACCCCGCAGCCATTAGATATCCATTCGAGGAAAGTGGGCTGTAACATGAATCGCAGCACTCTCAAGCATTGCTCGTGCTGCCCATTCGTGTAAAGGCCGTTTGACTTCAGCCGTCTTTCCGACTGCCGATCCCGAAATCAAGGCAGAAAGAAGCGGGAATATATCGGGGCAATTCGCCACAATGGTGTTCCCTATAAATGAAGCAGCAAGTTTATTTGTGTCGTCACCAAGTTTTGTTAATAATTCAACCAGACTAATAGAAGCCATTTTGCCTACATGACTCAAGGCAAGATGATGATGTGCATCGACTGGCATACCTCGGAGCATTTTTCCAACCTCAAGTCCACTTGCTACTGCAACTGATACTGGATTTTTTGAGGTCGAGAAGCGTGTGCCAAGGAGTTTGCTCCAATCGGCAAGTACCCACCAAAGAAGATCAATTTCCTCTCGATCAATAGCAGCGTTTATCCGTAAAGCCTGTATAGTATCTTTTACCCCTGTTTTAAAGGCTTTACCAATAGTTGCGGCATTTATCTCCTCGAGTTCCTCAAAACTGACATCTGGAACTTTAAGGCGGTTTCGCGTGGCCTCTGCCCTCGTCAGTACGACCCGTTGACATTCCTTCAGTAACTCCGACCTCAGTTCTTCGAGCTTTGTTTCAGGACGAGGGGGGTGAAAAGTTAGAGCAGACCACAGTCCAATAGCAATGACATCAGCACTTTGAAGATTACCCGTAGATTTAGAGACATTTTCCATCAGTTGCACGGTAGCGATCTGAGCGCAGACAGCCAGCTGTAATTCCTGGCCTTCCACAGTAAATGCCTTTGACTTGTCGCGTATTGCTGACTCAATATCCTTAATGAAAGCCGCGATGTTGTCGCTGACCCCATTACCGATCAAGCAAGCAAGATTATTGGCTGTTAGAAACAGTTCTGGAACGCTATTATTCTTGGTGAGTACGTTTCTAATATCCTCTAATGATGCCGTTCTTTTCTCCACCAAATCATCGGTAGGTGCTGAGTCGAAAATCCGGATATGGGTTGCGATATCAGTCATGTTTCCTTCCTGTAATGGGGCGTTTCGCCCTTAATTTTATTGATAGCTTCTTCAAATTCAGCAAGCCTTCCGCTTTGAGCTAGTCCATTGACGACATGTCGCTCCATCGCATGAGTAAGAGGGGAACACCAATCGTCAGGTAGCGCATGGATCTCAACCAGAACCGCAAGTCGTTGCCCTGGCGATAGGTCGCGAAAGAAGCGCAACAGGAGCAGTGGAAAGGTTTCAGGCATAACCTCATTTGGGAGATTAATATCCATTGGTTGGCCCTCGATAGGTAACTCTCCATCCGGTTGACTTTCTTCCAAAAGTTCAGCAGGAGAGACTTCCTGAGTTTGTGTTAGTTGACTTGCCTTACGAAAGTTTGGACAACCAAGTACTACCGTGTGATCAAATCCCCTTACCGCAACGAAATCCGTCTCTTCGTAAGACCAAGCTCTCGGGATGGTTGTTACCTTTAGCCCATCAGTTTCTTCATCCCAATCAAAAACCAGCAAATTATAGGTATAGCCATAACCCGCTTCTGCTTTTGGCGGTGTTGTCGCTCCAGAAGCCAATATCATTAAGTCCTGGTTGTCCTTAATTTTTTCCACTTGCAATGAAGGATTGTGCTCATGCCCTGAAACAAAGACTCGCGCACGACTTCGGACATAACGACGAGCGTCATCGGAATCCCTAAGCCAATTTAGAGGGTGGTGACTAAGCACCACTATCTCTTCTCCATTATTACGCGGTAGAACATGTTGTCGGGCACCAAGGAGCAAAGTTCCTTTGGAATCGTTTTCAGAACAAATCAAAGCCGAGTTTAATCCGATGATCCGAAGAATACGACCGGGAACCAATTCGAAAGTTCTATAGCTTGCATATCCACCACTGTTATCAAGGGGACAGTTATAGCCTTCAGCAAAAGGTCTGTAGTTGGAAAAGCGGTTGTAAAAAACTTCGCGATCCAGTTCTTCTGCTAGAAAAGAATCTAGCATAACTTCTCCTTGGACCATGATCGATTCGAGCATCAACTTACAGCCGTGAGTGATCGCTGACCGATCTATATCATGATTTCCAGGAACAAGTAGGACTTCAGTATTCTCACAACCAATAGTGTCAGTAAGGCGATCGAGCCATCCGGCAGCCTGAATATATTCGGAGCGCTTACCAGCGTAGGCAATATCTCCGGTGACGATTACACCCTTCGCTATACCGCCTGCATATGATTTTACGACAGTATGTGCATCGTTGATCAGGCATTCTCTGACATCTTCATGAATATATAGATCAGCCCCCTTTTCTTGGCCGAAATGTATGTCAGATAAATGAATAAACGCAATAGGCATGTTTTCAGGTATTATTTAATCGATTATAAATTTGGGCTGCGTTATTTTTAAAACTTAATCAATATGAATTAATTTTATTTTAAATATGAGTACCAATCAGAAGTTGGCCTTTGCCACAAAATGATTATAACGAAGTTCATGGTGCGCTCTATAACAAGTAGTGAGTTCCATTAAAAAACTGATATAAAACAATCAGCATAACTTTTTTAAATTATTCTAAATTTCAGCGCCTTAATAAGCTCTACGGTATTAACTAATTGTAAATAAATTGGCGGAAATAACTATTAGCTTTACCATCCCTCAAGTTGTGTTGACATCTGAATGGATTGGTTCCACTATTCGACAATTATAGCCTTTTTTCCACAAAGCATCCGATCTAGATGCTACCCGTATATTTTGCTGGATCTTTTAAATAATAGTGATTTGGTACTGTTCTTGTCCGAGAAAACTGTATTGCCATTAATTTTATTCAACTGTACCCTGATCTTCCTTCAAAGTCTTAAAACTATTGATCAAGTGAAACAATTTGAACTATTCCCTCAAACGCAGCTAAAACCTCAGGTTGTCTCTGGCGGATATAGCGAGCAACGGATTGGTTTTCCAGTAGTTTTGCCAAGTACCCCTTGGCCAAAACCAAATTGAGAACATCTTGACCATATGTCTGCTCGACGGTTTTATACTGTTCCTGTAGATTGCCCATCTCGCGCTCCATTTTTGCCATTTGTTCTGAACTGACACCCGTTAGCTTTTTTGGCTTTTTGCCCTCAACCAGCATCGACGTAGGCGTAGCCACTAGCATTGCCTCGGCATAAGCAACGGTAATAGTGTTGGCAGAAATCATTAATTCGACGCATTCGATC
The DNA here is from genome assembly GCA_963741375.1 of uncultured Pseudomonadota bacterium. GTDB lineage: Bacteria > Pseudomonadota > Gammaproteobacteria > Methylococcales > Methylomonadaceae > Methylomonas. Next base: position 27,261 of record CAVUMJ010000140.1, on the reverse strand, counting down.
TGACGCGTTGGCTTCATTTTGCGGAGGACACGCGAAATATCGGTAGCAAACTGATGATCTTTCAATAGTTCTGCCGCTTCAGGGCATATCCCGTCCAATAATTTTGCCTTACGCTTGATAGTGCTGGTATCGACACTAAGCGCCCTTGCTAATCTTTCCGGTGTGACACCTCGTTCGATTGCACGGCAGATCATATGGTGTTCCTGAATAGTCGATAAACGGTTGATGCGATTGTTGTAGGTGTACCCCTCATCATCCAAGGCTATCAGGCATGGCAGTTCGCTATAATCCAGCTCCTGCAAGGCAATTAGACGAATGTGTCCATCCAGGAGAATGTATTGATCGGCCGTCGATTCTGCCGGTCTGACAGACAATGGTTCTATCAAACCAATTTCCTGGATCGATGAGCGGATTTGAATATATTTACGCGAGGTAGTTACGCCAGTGGGTGTTTTTCGAGATGGCAGAATTTTGTCTATTGGCACTAATAGCTGTTCCAGACCGAAACCTAATGAAACCTTACTCATAAAATTCTCCCTTTTGACCAGATTCGTTCAGCGAGATATTTTGGCAGTGTGTCTAAACTTTCCGCACGTAACAGAGTTGTAAAATTCTCATCGGAAAGCAGCTCGCGCAAAGCCTCAACGACGAACAGCAGCCGTTGTTGGACAACTTCAGCCTTTTTCACAATCTGCTTTTGACGGTCCACTTCTTTCTGATAGACCCTGATTAAGCTGGTAGTCGTGACATCCGTCATCTTTCGTGGTGTCCCGCGAGCTATAGATGGACCCAAAGTTTGACGACGTTCGATGACTCGTCGAGCTTGTATTAGTTGTTTGCCCCGAAGTTTGCCGGATTCATAGGCATCCTGGAGTGCATCTTGAATGGCTTTGTCGTCATCACCGGCGCCAACGATGGATAACGCTGCATTTAATGGAACTCTACCTCTTTCAACTGCGACCAACAATCTTTCTTCCCCTTTTTTAAGTAAGGTCAAAATGCCGGTCACATATTCAACGCAAAGTCCTGTTTTCTGGGCAATGACCTTTCTGTCATATCCTTGATCACGAAGCTGCTCGATACCTTTAAGTAATTCCAGTGGCCGGTAATGCCGACGAGCAATATTTTCAGTCAAACTCATAATTAAGGCATTTTCATCGCTGACATCAATGACCAAAGCCGGAATAATTTTTTCACCCAATGACCGAAATGCTTTCATTCGACCCTCTCCACAGATCAAGAGATAGCGCTCAGTTCCATCTGGACCCGAACGCGGCGTCACGGTGATTGGTTTTTTGAGTCCAATCGCATCGATGTTAGCCACAATTTCGTCGAATACTTTTTTGTTACGTTCTCTAGGATTGAGGATATCAATCTGATCGATCTCGATCATTTTCATTTCACTCGGCGTCATCTTGTCAATCATGCTGCTCTCCTCAATCGTATGCGCTCTGCCATTCCGTACAGGTAGTCCAGGCTATCGAATCGATAACTTTCAAACTCAATAGAATTATGCTCTGCCAAACTGATGCGGGGTTGTCCAAAATCCAATCCTGGCAACAGGAAATAGTCCAAAGCCGCTTGATTGGTCTGATTTAGACGAACCGCCACGGTAATATCCGGAGCCAAACTGGTGTCGAATCGTACTTTCCAGTGATAACGCCCACTGTTTGGAGTTTGGCAACGGGCAAGTACCAAAGAAATGCTGAATTCATCATTTATAGTTAGAATGTCAGTGGCCGGGTCGCGCCTAACGACGCCGCCGAGAGTGGCGATCTGACTTTCGGTTTGATTGACGATTTCAGGATGAAAACGGCGTAGAAATTTATTGATTTCCAAATATCGGTAGTTGCGATCTGGTGTATAGCCTACCATTTCATAGGCCCTCAAAAGGCTGCCAAAGCGATGAGAATAAATAGACGTTGGCGGCATACCCTCAGTTTCGTTTATGATCATTCCTGATAGGAACCCACGGCTCTGGTACAAGGAACGCAGTCGCGCTATCAATTCTTCATCGGTGTATCGGTGCGATCTGGCAATAATGATACCCTGTGCCGTATAGAATACTTCGGGTGGCACAATGGGCTCAAATGCGCCTTCCTTTTTGATCCACATATCAGGAGTATTGACCACCCGAACCTTTTTAAGTTTGAATGAAACCCGGTTGTAGACATTGTTGCCGATGTATTTTTCGTTGGTGAGTACCTCGTGAATGGTGGATCGAGTCCATTGCCGATCAAGATCAGTCAGCACACCCTTATCGTTCAAGCGTTTGGCGATCTCCGATTCAATCAATGCCTCATCGATAAACCATCGGTAAATACTATTGACGATACGGATTTCAGCTTCAGGCCCAGGCATGAGAATGACTCGATCTGTCTGTAAACTTTTGTGTTCACCCCTGGTAAGCTCAGTTTTGATTGACCCGCTTTGGTCAATGAGTATCCGACGCAGTCCATAGCCGGCTGGACCACCCTGGCGAAAACCAAGCTCGATCAGTCGGCATTGTCCGGCAAATACCTTGGCGGACAATTCCCTGCTGTACTCACCAGCCATCGCCCGTTTGACACCTTTGACGATAGTGGAAACCGGAGATCCGTCGTTTTCGAATTGTTCGGCGCAATAAGTGACATTGATGCCGGCACGACGGCACAGGTATTCATAATAGGCGCTTTCATCGGCATCCTGGAAACGCCCCCACCGACTGACGTCGTAAACCAGGATCACAGTAAAGTCAGCGGAACCACTTTCCACATCCTTAATCAACTTTTGTAGCGATATTCGACCATCGATCCGCAGACCGCTTTTACCGGCGTCAGCGTAAGTCCGAATTATTTCAATACCATGCCGCATGGCATATTCGCGAATCTTGTCAGCTTGATTCTCAGTCGAATATTGTTGATGCTCGGTTGACATCCTAACGTATTCGACCGCTTTAATCAGTCTGGGTGTTTCGAAGCCATCACCATTTGGTTCGCCGTATTGCATAAGTCTCGATTGCCCTGGTTCATTAGCAAAATTGGCTCTCGATCACTTCCCTTAAGATCAATACGATCTTGATGGCGAGTTGATCAATAAAACGATCACATCAGAGATAGAACGTGGTTTGTGTTGAGAGCTCTTACACGCAATACGGTAATCGGTTCTAATACTTTTGCCCATCAAGTCATCTCATTGCAATTTATACGGTTGGATCGCATTCGCAATTATGTACTGTAATCTCTACGATCAAGACGTCACTCTTTGCAATTTTACCGTCAGTAATTAAGCTGAGTTGATAAATGCCTGACGGTAGCGGATTAACAGGGATTGACGTGTCCATCTTTGCAATAGAGTCAATTTTGGATTTAGCTTTGGCATTGCGCTTACGTTGCAAAATCCGATTTTGATCGACATAATCTAGGTGAGATTTTCGGTATTGGCGGTAATACTCTGGATTACGCTGAATCCAAGCCTTTTGAGCTTGAGCCTGATTTGCTTTGTAGTCAGGGTCTGTTTTTAGTTTGTTTCGCTTCCACTGGCGTTTCCGCTCAGCCTGACAGTCTTGAGCCGAGCAGAATTTTTGTTGAGGTACTCGAGAATACGGTTTAAAAGGTTGTCCACAACCGAGGCAGAATTTGCTTTCCATAATAGGCTCCATACACAAAAACATGTATTGAGCCTGAGCTCCGAATCCATCTGCCAAATTGAAACAGAATGAAATGTTCAGTAATCCTAATTACTTAGGAAATTTGATAGTCGATCTCATTTTATTGCCAAGGATTTACGATTGTTTTTTCTTGCTCCATTAGTGCTTATTAATTGGAAGTTCTGGAATGATTCCCTCTATTTCTGGAGACCATTGCCAGCAAAGTAAGTTATTTTCCTGATAATACAAAAGCTTTTCCTCTTTGCGAGCGAGATATTCCGTATCACCGGTAATGCCAAATACCTCTAAGATCCAATTTGAGTTACAGTCATTCAGTATGAAGTCCGGCAAATACCGTTCATTTTCCAATCGAAGTGGTTTTGTAAATGCTCGATTTTCAGCGATCAATTTATCGGCAACCTGAAGTTCATAGCTTGAATCGACCGGGATAAACTGCTTGTTGGTGCGCATAAAAGCAATTTCGCCTATATTGTATTTGTTTCGTGAGCGGAAGACCGTGCAGATGGCCATTATGTATCGGTCAGACCTGCCGATTTCAGCTATGAGTTGACCAAAGCTGTATTGCGTGGCAATTGCAGTTTCGGCTGGAATCCAGAGCAGATTATCCAGCAGATCCAGGCTGACGCCTACACCGCCATCGTCCCATTTAGACGGTAACCATCGTTTAACAATGCCAATTACGATGGCAGCATTGCCGGAACGCGCTGTTTTTTTATGAAGTATCTGTTGATTCTGATCCTGACTATACTCTCTGTCATTTTCCCAGCGCGGCATGACTAATATCTCAGACAACTGGCGTTTATCAATGGTGATGTTGTCGGCAATGGTGGAGATATTTTTTTGCACGGTATTAAAGCTGCGTCCATACTTCCGGTTCGGAAACCAGGTATTCATTTTTGATTTTTGCATGCAAAGATTTAAAAAACCTAAGAGCGTCACCTCTGAACGGCTTTTGCCAGTTCTGGTTGCGGCCTGTACATCATTGGTTTTTTGGCGATCCGGCAGACTGACATTCAGATAGCAGTTGAGTTTGACATCCAGTATCTGGCCTTTTTCGATGATGGCCGGCAACATACCGTCATAGGACAAAGTCAGTGAGTGCATGAAATATAGCTCACACCATTCGGCATGGTTGCCGTTGGTGCCGGGCATTCTGGCCAGGAAAAAGTATGTGCGCTTTTTGATGACCAGTTCCCTGCATCTGCTGTCATGAAGACACAAACAGCTTGGACGCTCCAGATTATGATAATTTCGTTCCAGCAAATGTTGAGCGGCCACATTTTCTGTATCCGACAGCCATTGATAATCGACGATATGATTGTTGATTTTGATTTTACTCATGTATTGATCCCTGTAGATTTATAGTGTCGGCGTAATAATTGATCAAGGTGGCGATGTCGATGTAACGGGTTTGTTCGTTGCCGGTCTCAATGACTGAGAGTGTTGTCCGACTGAGACCAGCGGCATGACAGACAGCTTCAATCTCAAGTGCTTTGGCCTGTCTGAATGCTTTTAGCGCTTGGCTGATTTCTATCAAGGGTGGCAAGATGCTGATTTTGCCAGTATTATCTAATTGCTCTTCATCCGGAATTTCCGCGCTGACTGACGCCGGTTCTTGAGAATTTGTCTGGGCAAAAATGATAGGCCTGGGCGGTGTGCCAGGTTTTCCACTCCATTGCCAGATCAAGCATAGTGCTAGCCAATAGGCATTGGCGGTTTTAGGGGCCATATTCCGGTTAGATTTCCAGAACTGAATGACATGCCGACGACCGATTTCATGCAGATTATGCAATCGCTCGGTTTGCTCGATGAATCCCACAAACTTTATCATTCTGCCGACCTGTAAACGCCGATTTGCTTTGGAGCCGCTACGGACATATTGGTGGGCTAGTGCTTGAACTTGATTAACCAATATAGACACTGACCACCTCCAGGCGATTGTGGCCAAGTTCGTTGGACAGTGTTAATCGTGCCGTTTGGTCTATGGATTCGGCGGTGGCGGTATCCACTGTCAAGTAATCCGCAACGTAAGTTAGCCAGTTTTTTCTGGAAACGCCTGTCGTAATCGGCGCGGGTACGCCGGTTAATTCCTGATAGCGTTGCTGGGCGTAATAGTGGCGTTGGGCATGGAAATTGAACTGATGCTGTTGAGCTTTGGCATAACATTCCTGACGAAATTTCACATAGCTCATGTCGTTTGGGATCATTGAGCGTCCGACCTGAAAGTTTGAAGCTTTTTCCAATCCTTGCCGTGCCGCTACGCTGACAGGGATTTCCCTGCGTTTTCCTCCCTTGGTTCCGGATAGAATAGTGACCGTTCCGGTTCGTTGGGCTTGCCGAAATGCTTGTCCGGCATCCAGCAAGACGGATTCCTTAAAGCGCAATCCCAGTGTCCTTTGTAGATTCAGCAGGATGACTAAACGCTCATCAGACAATTCTGCCAATTTGCCCAATTCTAAAATAACCTGGTTGTGTTGCGACGGTGACATAGCTTTGCTGGTTTCCGGCAGGTATTTTCGTTTCGGAATACCGCAGTCCTTGGTCGGACTGACCGTTTTCCAGCTACCTGCCGTAGCGGATTTCAGAATACTGTTGATCCCAGAGATATACAACTGGGCGGTAGAGGGCTTCAGTTCATCTTGCTCGATGCGATTTTTTAAATACCGGCCATAGGCCAGCAAATGCTCAGGCGTGATATTTTCCATTTTGGAAATGCCATATTCAGCTTCTAGCCATTTAGCAAATACCGTCCAGCGATCAGCCAAGGAGCCACGGGTTGAAAAGGACTTAGCGGATTGATGCGAACATATTTTTCCGGCGCGTAGCAGATTTCGGCTGCCGATGCCGAAATTCCGGGTGGATTTTAAATGGTTACCCCGGTGTAACCTGCTTTTGTTTTGTTTGGTCATAGTTTATTTCCTGTCAAAAAGTGGGATGGAAATAGGCTCCATCTTTCAAAACAGAAGCGTTCTGCGTTGAAAGATGGAGCCGGGTTGGCCTATAAAATTTGTTTAACGTCATGAGCAGGGTCCCCGGCTCCTCACCCTCTTTGTACACAAGGCCATTCTCATGACGATGAGTGTTGACGCACGAGTTGCAAACTCGGCAGTTGTGCGTACAAAGGTTGTGGTGTGCGCTGCTTCTGACTCGCCGCGCTAGCGAGATATTTTTTGTATGTCGGTGACGAACTAGGGGTGCTGGCCAGACGCATTGATTGTCCTACCGCGACAATCAACTCAGCCCCATCATGGTCCGTTACCGGCAAAACCCGGAAAAACCCGCGAAGACTTCGCAGTTATCCGTTTGATTTATTTAAAGGAATGACTTAAATCCCGTTCTGTTTCTGTTTTTCAGAAAAAATTAAAACAGCGGATCTGTGATTGAATGAACGACGCCCAACCGGCGCCAGAGCATTAATGGGATGAAAGAACCCGGATCGTACAGCCCTTACCGGCGCTGGTTTTGCATAGGCAAAAGCCGAACGCAGCCATGAAGCATGGCATTCAATATTGATGTCGAGTGGTTCTAGAGACAATTCAACCGGTTTCAGATCAAGGTGGATGGCATAGGCCAGCCGAATCCTTAGACACAAAACGATTGATCTTGTAGACCGATAGCCAAAGCTTGCCACTCTGCATTGAAAGTCATCAATACAGTATCCATCCTGCGGAACCCGAGTTCCGAACAAGATTTCTGCACCTCCAATAAAGGCGCAACAGCAACACCGCCGTTCAGAAAACCTACTAACGCGGTTTATCGGTTATTTAAAGCGTACAAGTACGCAGATAGAGTTCTGATCGAAACGATCAGAACACAAACCGGGAAGGTCAACAATGTCAACCAACCAGGTAATTCTTACCAGGCACATTTATCTGTGCCCTCTGTTTTATCGGATTTCGTGAGAAAACCATCATTCTATATAGCTTCAGCATCTTTTAATACTGGGCAAGTCATTTTTATGCAAGTATTTTTTCGGCATCTAGCCTTAATCATTTCCAGCGGCATCCTCTGCCATCCCATTTGAGACTACATCCAAGCTGGCACTGCTCTTTCTTTAGACTGCCGAGCTAGCAGCTTATGAAAATTTCGTCCTGAAAAGTTCTTTAGGCGGGAAGATTTTCTTATAAACGAGGATAAATTGTCAAGTAGAGAATTAAAGTTATTTTATATATATCAATAAGATAGACCGCCCATTATCGTTTTTTAAAAGCCAATATAATCCAACTACGTCCAATTTTTTTAAATAAATGTTGGCGTTGATGCTTTATAAAATATATCGGTTTTGATATATTTATTGAATAATGACTATTAAACTTATCAAATTTCTGGGAGATTCGCTTAAGCGCCTTAGGGAGTTTCCTGAAAACGCCCGGTAAGATGCAGGTTACCAGTTGAGAAAGGTTCAGCGGGGTGATCAACCAGATGATTATAAGCCCATGCCCACTATCGGTAAAGGTGTGGAAGAAATTCGCGTGCAGGATGAATCCGGAATTTATCGGGTGGTCTACACGGCAAGGCTAGAGGATGCGGTCTATGTTTTACATGCATTCCAGAAAAAAACACAGATAACGTCAAAGCGTGATATTGAACTGGCAGCAAAACGGTATAACGATTTAATGAGAGGTAAGCCATGACAGACGTTCAAACTTTTAGCAGCGTATGGGACGCAATAGCCGATACACCGGAACAGGCCGCGAATCTTCAGGCTCGTGCAGAGTTAATGCAGCAAATTGCAGCCATTATTAAGGCAAATAACTGGAAACAAGCTGAAGCGGCAAATCATTGCGGATTGACTCAGCCCCGGATCAATGACCTGTTGCGAGGTCGTGTATCAAATTTTTCTCTGGATGCTCTGGTCAATATTGCCGTAGCTCTTGGTCAGCGAGTGCATGTCACTTTAGAAGCCGCCTGAGAAGTTAAGTTACTTGTATCTATCCGAATTGGTTCCCCGAGTTCCCTTAATATAAATTTGAGTGAACCTCTACAACAGGCTATTTTCCTGAAAGTTCTCTCAGTTCCCTGGTTCCCTCGACCATTTAAATAAACAAGAATGAGTCTGTTTTTTTGTTGAGGTTGAACCTATACTTTCAGTTCAAAAATGGAGAATCAAGAGTGCTGTTTCATGCAACTGTAATAACTTTCGTAATAACCCATAAATTAAAAAACGAACAAATGTAGCAAATACAAGGCATACGCAGCTTAATTCGGTTGACGCCGTCGACCAGGTTTATGTTTTATACGGTTTAATAAAATTCAAAAACCCGCAAGTCGTCTAGCTTAGCGGGTTTTTTATTATCCAACGGAGAAGAGGTATGCAGGAAGCTGTTTGCAAAAATTCTTAGCGATTAATACAGATTATTTTGTAACTATTTCAGCGAATTTTAAGTTAGCGTCAGCTATTCGGCTTTTGACGCCGGAGAGCCTGGCAGAGGACGTTGTAAATACATCCGTGTAGCTTTCGCCCGGCGTCCATGCCGGGCAAACCTCTGCTAGGCTCTCCGGCGCCAAAAGCCAAGGGGGTAAGCTTTTGGAGGTTAGGCTGTAGGATGTGCTGAACAGAGTGAAGCGCATCAGAGTTACTAATATAAATCTTCCGGCGGCAGACCGGCCTGATAGCGCTCGTACATTTGGGTAAACGCCGCCTCCAGATTAGCGGTAAACAGTTCGGTGTCGAATAAAGGCGTGGTCAGCCGGTTTTGCGTCAACCTGGTCCTGATGCCGGTCAGCTTGTCAGGATGGGTAGCCAGTTCAATCGCCAATGCCTCATATTGAGCCGGCGTCTGCGCAATCAACTCCGGCAAACCGATGGCGGTCAGCAGACTGGCGGCCACCCGGCCGGCAAAGCTCTCGCCCGGACAGGTCAGCACCGGCAAACCGGCCCACAGCGCATCGCTGGCGGTTGTTCCGGCATTATAAGGCTGGGTGTCCAAAAACAAGTCAGCCTGTCTATACCGGGCTAAATACTCCGGCAAGGCCAGTTTTTTTCCAAAAACCAATCTCTCCGGATTAACGCCTCTTAAAACCGCGGCATTGATTAAATTTTGTTCAGACCATGCATTTTCGGCATACAAAAACAAAACACTGTCAGGCACGCTTTGCAGTATCCGCATCCATAAAGAAAAAACGCTCGGCGTAATTTTATAATTATTATTAAAACAGCAAAACACAAAGCCTGTTTCCGGCAAGCCCAGCTGTGAACGGGAAAATGTCACATCCGCAATCCGCCGCTGGCTATCGTTAACCTGATAACTGGGCAGATACACAATCTTCTCGGCATAATGCGGTTTAGCTTGTTCAGGAATAATAACCCGGTCGGCGATAAGATAATCCATAAAAGACGCGCCCATCGTACCCAGATAGCCGATGTAACTAGCCTGAACCGGCGCCGCCCGCATTGCAAATATTTCGGTTCTGCATCCTACCGTGTGGCCGCCCAAATCAACGGCAATATCAATTTGCATGTTTCGGGCAAGCTGCACCGCCTCTTGGTCGGAAAGATTGCGTATATCGATAAACTGATCAAAACCCGCTTCAAGCCTGGCTCTCATCTCATCTTTAAAATCGGCTCCAAACGCAAAGGCGATAATCTCAAATCTGCTCCTGTCGTGTTTCTCAAATAACTCGGCGGTTAAAAAAGCCACCGCGTGATCGCGGAAATCAGCCGAAAAATAAGCCACCCGAATCTTGCCGTGCTTAGGATGCTTAGCAATGTAAGGGTCTGAGGCGGAAATGTCTAAAAATTTATCCGCCACCCACACTTCGGCGGCTATGCGTTGCAGGGCAGGGCTGCCGGTAAAACTTAAAACCGAAAACGGTGAAGAGATTTTGTTGCAGGTCTGAATTTTTGCGGAAAGTTCAGCAAATTCAGCTTCTATGCCGCTCCATTCGCAAATGCGCAACTTAGCGTACAGATATTCCCCAAATAAAAAATCAATGTCCGGTTTCAGCTTAAACGCCTGTTCAAAACTTTTTAAGGCAGCCGGATATTGCTTAAGCTTATTCAGCGCCAGACCCAGGTTAAAATAAGCCTCCGCATGATCCGGTTTCAGCGCAATCGCCCGCTCAAAGCTTAAGACGGCCTCATTAAATTGATTCAGGCTGACCAAGGCGTTGGCCAGGCTGATGTGGCCATCCACAAAATCCGCTCTTAAGGCAATCGCCCGTTCAAAATTATGCAATGCCGGCATATGCCGCTTAAGATTAACCAGTTCCAGGCCAAGGTTATAATAGGCCTCGGCATAATCGGGTTTAATGGCGATTGCCTGTTCATAACTCGCCACAGCGGCTTCATGCAGCTGCAATTCGCTTAATGACAGCCCCCGGTTGTTAAAAGCTTCCGCATAATTGGGATTCAGGGCAATGGCTTGTTCAAAGCTAGCCAGGGCCGCCTGGTATTGCATCATTAGCTGTAATGCATTGCCTTGTTTCATAATAGCGGCAATATAGCCGGGTTTTAAGGCAATGGCGCAGGCAAAGCTCTCCGCTGCGGCGGCGTAACGCTTAAGGTCCAGTTGGGCCGTGCCAAGGTTAAGATAGGCGTGGGCGCTTTTTGAATTAATGGCGATGGCTTGTTCAAACAGCGCCACCGCCTGTTCAAACTGTGCGGATTGGGCGCAGATGACGCCCGATAAATGCAAAGCGTCAAAATGTCCGGGTTGCAAATTTAAAACTTGCCGATAAAGCGTCCGCGCTTGGGGCAGTTGCCCGGACTGATGGCATGATACAGCCTGGGCAAATAATTGTTGAGCATCTGTTGCAGTCACGATAATCCCTCATGGTTGTTGACAGGTTTTCAAAGATGGCGCCGCTTCCAGCCGTTCATTGCAGCCGTTCGTGGTGAGCTTGTCGAACCATGAGCGGCTGCAATCAACAGCATTGGAACCACCATCATAAATCGCCGCCTTGCCGGCCGTTAACGTCCATCCACAAATGCGGCAGGCCCAGTTCATTAAGCCATGCCGGCCCTTGTTCCTCTTTCAGCATGGCGATAGTGGTGGCGCTGCCGGCAATCACGCAGAAATCTCCCAACACGCTGACTGCCGCCAAATGCCGCACCGGCCAGCCGGTTTTCGGGTTAAGAATATGCGCATAACGCACGCCGTCAATCACAATACAGCGTTCGTAATCGCCGCTGCTGGCCACCGCGCCGCGGCTAAGCGACAAATTCATCAATACCGTACCGGGCTTGCGCGGGTTGATAATGCCTATCACCCAGGGTTCGCCATCGCCGCGCGGCCCCATAACTCTAATGTCGCCGCCCAGATTGATGAGTCCGTGCTTTAAATCCGCTTCCCGGCACAGAGAGGCCGCCCGGTCAACGGCATATTCCTTGACGATGCCGCCAAAATCCAGCTCCATACCCGGCTGTAAAAACTCCAGGGTAGGGGCCTGCCAATTTAACTTGCGCCAGCCGACATTTTCCAGCAAAGGATCAATCTCCTCCTGGCTGGGCAGGCGTTGGGCATGGAAGCGCCAGGCATGGCGAAGGATGCCGGAGGTAATGTCAAACAAGCCGTCGCTTTGCTGAAAACAGGTTTCGGCATAATTCAGCAGATAGGCGGTTTCATCATCCACGGCAATACTGCCGCCCAGCTTGGCGGCCCGATTAATCTCACTCAGCAAGCTGTCCGGCAGATAACGGGAATACTTGGCCTCCAGGCGCTGCACGTCGGCTATCACCCGTTTGCTTAACCGGTTGGCCTGGCCGGGATGCTCGCTGAACAACTGCAGTTCGCACAGCGTACCCATGGCCTTAAAACTAAAATTAAAATGCTTGAGCTTCTTTTCTTGCATAGTTCGCAGACGTTTACCAGGAATCATTAAGGCGCATTCTTATTAAAACATAGCCCAGGCCTCAACACGATTTTAGCAGAAGAATAACCGTTTGTAGGATGTGCCGACGCAAGGAGGCGCATCGTTCGCGATTTGATGCGCTCCACTGCATTCAGCACATTCCGCTCAAGCCAAACAAGATTTTAGCAGAAGAATCACAGCAAAAAGAAATAATCTAATAACGCCTATTTCCAGGCAACCGGGTAAAGCTTCCGCCTAAAAATGCGTCATTACCCAAAAAACAGGTCATATGCCACGTTAGTCCATCAAAAATAAGCCAAATAACATAGATAAATTAATAAAGCTATTGTACTAAAGTCCAATTATTCGGTTAGTTAATTGAAATCAATATCATTTTTAATATCTGGCATTGATTATGTTAATAATTTAGGCAGCGGGGGAATTGTTGTGCAGGCTAGGTGAATCCAAACAGCCTTTGTGCGGCAAATGCAACAAAATCAGAATTAATGCCCGGGAGATAGGATGTCATCTTGGGTTGGCGGTTCTGATGAATCAGAAAAACCTGGTTTTTTTGATAAACAGGCAAGCAGTTGAAGTGAGTCGGCTGTTGTCTGCTGGTTAAATTTTATCAATTACTTAAAATATTTGGAGTTAATATGAAAAAAAGTAAAATTGCTGCTGCGATCAGCGCCACACTGTTAACAGTTGGCGTTATGGGTACTGCTTCCGCCCATGATATTATCGGCGGCGTGATTCAAGGCGGCGGAAACAAAGATGTGTACCGCACCACCTGCTTTGGCTGGAACACAACCAATTCCGCCCCTGAATCCGGACCTAGCATCACTTATGATTCCGTGGTTCCAGCTGGTGAAGTATCCGGCCATACCTCAGGTTACAGATTTGCGGTTAACCTTTACGGTCCCGGAGTAACCAAAACTGCTCACAGTCTCACTACGCTTAAAAATAATGTTTCAGGCGTTGCCACTGCGGTTACCACCACCACAAGCTCTGTATCAGCAACAGTAGGCTTTACCAGCGGCGGCAATATCTCAAACGCTCTGCAAGATCCGGGCGCAGACCCAAGCAACTATGGGCCGTCTTATAGTCCGGTGGCTTCTTTTCTGAGTGTCAGCACATCAACCTCCAATACACCTTGGACCAACACTACAGCAGAGCCGGACTTTACCTCTTCCGGGGCTTCCCCTGCCGGTTGGAGTACTGCAAAATACCTGAATAACGGCACAGGCACAGGCGACGGTGAATATGTGATCACCATCGAAAACACCGAGCCGCCATCATCAACCTCTAACGTATTAGGATATGACTTTGTCGGTCATTGCCAAAATGCGGCTACTTACGGCACTCTTGCCTCCGTCCACACCGGCCAAGGCACTTGGTTCGTAAAATCGGCTAACGCAGGCAACACTTCCAACTACACGCCTTCCTTTGACTATGATCAGGTTCAAGACGAGTAATTCGGTATAGGCAAATCAAGCATTTGCCGTTTTTCAATAACGCCGGTTTTAGGGTAACCTGGGATCGGCGTTATCAATTTATAATAAGACCATGAAAAGATTTAGATATTTATTAGTATTTGCGTGCCTGGCTTTAATTCAACCGGCCAGGGCTGGAGCGGTCAAGCTGGAAACCGACGACCAAAAAGCCAGTTACGGCATGGCCGTGGAAATGATGCAATCGCTACAAAATGACGATTTAAGCCTGGATAACCGGGCCTTTCTGCAAGGCTTACGGGATGTGCAGACCGGCCGCGGTTCGCGGCTGAGCGCCGACGAAGCCAGAAAAGCCAAGGATTATTTAATCGTCAAGCAAATCAATCAACACAAACAAAAGCTGGCAGAAACCCTGGTGACAGGCCGCACCTTCATGCTGGAAAACCGCTTCCGGCCGGGTGTTACGGAATTGCCCAGCGGTCTGCAATACCTGGTGTTGCAAGACGGCGGCGGCGGACCTGCTCCCAAAGCCGGAGAAGGCGTCAGCCTGCGGTTTAGAGTCAGTAATATAGAAGGCAAGGAACTTCTCAACGTCACGGCAGACGGTGTACCGAAAAAAATGCTGATGGACTCCCTGATGCCGGGCTGGCGACAGGCTCTGGAGCTTATGACCCCAGGCGCAAAATGGCGGTTATTTGTGCCGCCGTACCTGGCCTTTGGCGAAAAAGGCTCGCCGGATGGCGTGGTCAAACCCAATCAGACCGCCGTATTCGATATGGAACTGGTCGGCATGGCGCCGCCGGAAGAAGCCTGGCAGGAAATGGACAAGCCGATTACCCGGAAAATAAGCGGTAACTAATAAAAATGGCGCTTATTAAAGACAATTAATGATTTAAAACACAGCTTTATCGCTCTACCCATCCTACTTTTCAAAAAGCCATCCGTTCTTCCTGAGTCGTCGAAGGAAGGGCGGGTTCACAACCAAGGTCAGGTTTTATCTGCTGATAATCTCGCTAACATCCGTATCGGCGCTGTCCCGCCTGGAGCGCCGCATCCGGACAACTTTGCCGTTATCGGTTTTTTGTTGTGTGTCAATATAAGCCATCAATTCGGACACTTGTTTTTGCAACTCCAAAATCAGCCGCCTGTTCTGCAATAACTCATCTTGTATGTGCTCGAAGTGAATTTGCAGATAGCGGGTAGAAGGATAGGCAATATCGCTGGATAATGGCAGCTTTTTGTTCCCCATGATCTTGACTCGATAGGTTTATAAAAAATTAATTTTGCGGTTCCGCCAGTAATTGCTCAACCTTATCGCGAAACTCCCTGGCTTCGCCCGGTCTGAAACCGTAATGAACTTCCCTGATTACCCCCTTACGGTCCACCAGATAAGTTGAAGGCATGGCTTTAACGCCAAACGCCTTGGCGCACGCCCCGCTATTGTCCGCCGCCACCAAAAACTCAGGCGAAGTATTGTTGACAAAGGCTTTGGCGTCTTCCGGATTTTCATCCAGATTCACTCCCAGCACCTGCAAGCCTTTATCTTTCAGGTCGCGGTCCAGGTTATTCATAAACGGGAAAGACTGTACGCATGGGCCGCACCAGGAGGCCCAGAAATCCACATAGACCACTTTGCCCTTAAATCGTTGTAAATCGAAATGCTCGGCCGCATCCAGGCTGCTCAATGCGCAGACCGGGGAGGATAGGTTGGCGTTTTCGGCGGTTTGTACGGCGCCGGCGTAAAGGCTCAATAGCGCGCCCAGGTAAAATAATCGTGTCTGTTTCATTTTTTTTAGGATTTTACAAAATTCAGGCTGTTAAATTAGCGGCACTTGAAATAGTTGTGTTAAATTCGGTTATCAGCGGCCTTTAAACAAACCGGAATACTGACCACTGTCCTTTCGTACAATTGACATAGTGCTAGGTTTAAAAGCATCAGCACAATTTATGCCACATATATTAATTGCTAGGCTTGTAATACCAAAGTTAGTTAACAATGCCCGAGCGGTTTGGTCTTTGCCGCAAATAGGCGCAAAAAACATCTGCTCAGCCTGTTTTTTTCGACAGGTTATATTCGGTAGGTTGAATTCCGTTCCAATTTTTACCATCCCAAACAATTAGGCGGCATATAAATATCTAAAAGTCAATAGCCACATTTAATTAAGCTATGTTATTTGCCGCAATTTATATAAAAAAACGCGGGATATCACACATATTTCGTTAGAGCTCAGCAAAATAGCACGTCAGCGCATGTGCTAATCTATTTTTACAGCAAAAAAATCCTTATTTTTAGCAACTTTTCCGCAGCCAGCCCGGTTATTTCACGCACTCCGGAAAAAATCCATACTAATGGCCGGCGGCCGCAGTTGGCTGTTATCAAAAAACCTCCGGAAATAATCAATGATATTCAATTATTTATAACATGATCTCCCAGACCTGGATGGATGCGGTTAACTTGCAAAATATGTGGCATGAACTATGCAAGTATTTATTCGCTATAAAATTGCGCTGCGGCAAAACTGTACGGATTAAGCCCCTGAAAAGGCTTGAGGGTACGCCAAGGATTGTTCTTTAACAGGGATGACATCCCGCGAAAATGAGCAATGCAGGTTTTAAATTCCCGCCGGTTTTACCACTGCGTATTTATCAAACAATTTTTAACCTTGAGGAAAACTTGATGATCTTGAAAAACCAACCACGCACCGCATTGGCGGTTGCTGTCACGCTGATTCTGCTGGGCGCAGCCCCGGCTGTTCGGGCGGATTTAAGCTTTACCGCAGCACAACAGCCCGCCAGACGCTCTTGCTTACACTTCCGGAGGCGCCTGGGTTAATTATCAGGCTATCAATAACAACGGCGACATTGCCGGTCAAATTAGCGCCGATGGCGAAGCGCATTATTTAGGCTTTGTGAATAACAATGTGCTTAATTATGGCACCTTATAATACCGGCCTTCATTCTCAGTAACTTCGATGTGGCGTCAATCAACAATTCTGGCGATATCATCGGCACTTATCTTACCAATTAGTGGTATTACGCCACCCCGTCAACCTATCCAACTCAAGCAGGCACCGATATCTACGGCGACGGCAGCACTGTGCAGTCCGTTACCCAAGCGCCTACCAATACCATATCCACCGCTGACGCCATCTCCGGGGGTATTAGTAACAATGGCGTAGCATTGGGCGGCCTGGATAACAACAATCATATCTGGGGAGCGGTAACCGAGCAGCTTACCGCCTCAACCTATGGCGAATACATTGCGGAAGGCAATAGCACCGGCAGCAGCTATACCAATTACGAGGTGCTGACCAATACCGCGGGCAGCAGTTTGATGGACGGCACTAATTTACAGGTAACCGGGGTCAGCGAACAAGGCACTTACGTCACCGGCGATTTTGTCAATACCTCCGGCGTCGAAGTCAGTTTTATTTTTAATACTTCAACCGGGCAATTCCAGGAGTTCGATCTGGGCGCTCTGGCCACCGCTACCCAGGCGGCCGGCGTGAATGACTCAGGTGAAGTGGTGGGTACAGCCTCCACTTCCAGCGGTTACTCGGGTTTTATCTGGGAAAACGGCAAATTCATCATGACCGGTATCGTTTCTCCTTTAGATCCCACTTTTGGAACTTCTTTCACACAAACTTGGCTGACAGGCATTAACGATGGCGGTGCCATTATTGGTAACACTGGTAGCGGCGGCATTTCCTTTACAGCCACCGCCTCGGCGGTGCCGCTGCCCGGCGGATTTTGGCTGATGTCCACCGCACTGGCCGGTTTAGGCATGCTGAGACGCCTAAAAGCCAAAGCTTAACCGAAACCGCAGCGGGTTTTGCCGGTTAGGCAAGGCAATTTAACCTTGCCGGCCTGCAAGCCTGCCTATGGTTTGATATTCAACCACGTCATCACAAAAAAAAGCGCTCCGCCACCTGCCGCCATACGGCCATACCGGACGGACGACAAGAAGAGGAACCCTTGAAACAAATCCTGCAACTTATTCCGCTGTTTCCGCTGCTGCTATCGGCCTGTACAGAAGTGCAGCCCTGGGAGCGCGGCAATCTGGCCAAACCCATTATGTCGGCTGACCCTTCGCCGCTGCAATCCTCGCTCAGACAGCACAACTACGCCAGCCGGGAAGCGGCCGGAGCCGCCAGTTCCGGAGCGGCAGGGGGCGGTTGTGGCTGTAACTAAGCAACAATCCAAAAGCCCGGCCCGGCCCGGCCCGGCCGTGTCGCTGCTGGCCGCCGCCTGCCGGGCGGCGTTATACGCCCGCTCACGGCCCGGCAGCTCAAACATGCCGACGGCAACCGGCTTTCAGCAGCGCTGCATGCCAGCGCCTGCAAAACCTCAGCCCAAATCCGGGCAGATTTTACAGGCTTTCTGCCTGTCGGCGCTGGCCTTGCCGGGCCTGCTGCAATCCGCGCAGGCGGACGACAGCGAGGATGAGGTGGATTTGCAGTACAGCCATTACCAGGAAGGCGGCAGGGATATCTTTTATAGTAATACCCAAAAAACCAATAACGGTTTAAAGCCGATTGCCGTCGATAGCGAACAGGCCAGCACCCATTTCCGCCTCAACGATAGAGTGCGCTTTGCCTTTCATTATTCCAAGGATGCCTGGGGCGGCGCCACTCCCTTGGTTCACTACGCCTGCAGGTAATGCAGTTATGCCGAATGCTCCAGGTTCACCAACCGGTGCGACGTTGAGATTGCAGTCGAGACCAAACCAGTTTTTTAATGCTCAAGGCCAAGCCATAGTTGGTCAACTCTTAAAGCACAGTTATACAGGATAACATAAGTGGCGCTATTCCCATAGACCCAACGCTGTTGCGCTCGCAACATGCGCTGGGTTACGCTTCGCCGGAAATTCGCAATCAGGTCGATTTTAAACTGGGTTACGACTGGGATAATGCCGCACTGGATGCCGGTGGCGGCGTTTCCCAGGAACATGATTACCTATCGCAATTCGGCAATCTGGCGGCGCATTTTGACTTTAACCAGAAACTCACCAGCCTGAATTTGGGAGTAAGTTACGCCAACAGCGCTACCCATGCCAATATAGACCGAGCGACAGCCAGTTATTTTGGGGTGCTTCCCATTGCCGGTATGAATGTCGCTCCCGCAACCGATTTGGCAGGCCCCACTATTACCGGCACCCGCCAGGATGCTGGCCATTACCTTGGCGCTGAGTCAGGTGCTGAACAAGAATGCGGTGCTGAGCGCCGGCTTTGGCTATACCCGCAGCAGTGGCTATATGAGTAATCCTTACAAAGGTGTGCTGGCTTTTGGCACCGATCCCAATTGGCGAACCGACGGCAATGTGGCTATAGCTCAAACCTGTACGCAGTATGCATTTGGGGTGTGTGAATCGTATAATGGTACCTTGCCCGGCGCAAATTATGCCCCCGGCGTGCAGTACTCGAACCTGCAAAATGTTTACTCGGAACAGCGGCCCATGCTGCGCAACCAATTTACCTGGGATACCAGTTATCGGCATTACCTGGAGGACTTTAATGCCGCCGCTAAACTCGGCTACAGCTTTTTTCACGACGATTGGGGCATCAACGCCCATACCTTTGAGGGCGAATGGCGGCAATCCCTGTTCGACACCTGGACCTTGACGCCGCATGTCCGCTATTACTCGCAAACCGCCGCATTTTTTTATACGCCTTATCTGGTTGTCAGTCTGCCGAATAACCAAATCTCATCAAGTAATATAGACCCGAGTCTTTTACCTAGCTATTATTCCAGCGATCAGCGTTTGTCGGCCTACGGCGCCATCAGCGGCGGCGTTACCCTTAGCAAGCAGTTTGCCCGTGGCGTCGGCATGGAACTGGGCTATGAATATTACACCCACAAAGGTGCGTTGGAACTGGGCGGCGGCGGCACAGCCGATTATGCCGATTTCCATTACTATGTTGCTAATGCCACCTTGCGGGTTAATTACGGCTTGTTGGCCAAGGGCGGGAGCGGTTATAACAACTATGGCTTTACCGATTGGCTGGATGGTTTGTTCGATAGCAAGGCCAACGCCGACCCGCATGCCGGCCATCATCACGGTCAGGCAGCCGCTCCGGCCGGGGTGATGTTTGCCCACATGCTGGATCAGGCCGGCGATTTTATGGTGGGTTACCGCTTGATGCGCAGCACTCAGGGAGGCGCCTATCTGCACGGCAGCAATCCAGTTACTCATGCTCAGGTGTCTGCAAATTCAACTGTTGGTGGTGTTGATAATTCAATGATGTTTGCCACCTCAATGACAATGAATATGCACATGCTGGACTTGATGTACGCCCCCACCGACTGGCTTACCTTGATGCTGATGCCGCAGTTTGTCGATATGGAAATGGGCATGGGCACGGACTTATCGCATATGAAAATGACCATGGGTTCAGCGGCGCCTATGCGCTACACCCAATCCAGCGGAGGCTTTGGCGATACCGGCGGCTACGCCATGTTCAAACTCTGGGACGGTGGTGGACATCACCTGCATTTAACCCATGGCATCAGCGCCCCCACCGGCTCGGTGGATGTGAAAGAGGAGTGGCAAGTGTCACAAACCGAAGCGGCTGGAGCTTTTGGTAATTATCCCTATGGGATGCAGTTAGGCAGCGGCACCTGGGATTACAAGCCCAGCCTCACCTATACCGGTCAGGCCGACGACTGGTTCTGGGGAGGGCAGCTCAGCGGCACGCATAGGCTGCAAAGTGTCAATTCTTACGGTTATCGGCTGGGCGACGTGTTGCAAGGTACGCTGTGGGGTGGTTATCAATTCAGCCACTGGCTGAGCGGCACGGTGCGCGGCCTTTATACCGGCCAGGGCGGCATCGTCGGCAGCCAATACTACAATCCATATTCAGCCCCTATGACTATGCCTGAAAATTCGACCAATAACTACGGCGGCATGTTCGGCGACGTCGGTTTCGGCGTCACCGCCACCCCGCCCTTCGCGCCGCTGAACGGCCACAAATTCAGCTTTGAGTGGCTGCAGCCGGTGTTAACCCATTACCAGGGTTACCAGCTGGACAGAACCGGGTCTTTGGCGGCTACCTGGAGTTATATGTTTTGAGGAAAAAATCCGCATGAATACTGCTTACCCCCTAAACAGCGCTATAGAATGCCGCCGTCAGGCGCATCTGTCGAGTTATGCCAGGGCTAGACAGCATATTCACCCCGTCCGGGCGGTAAGCCGATGCCATGGGGGTTTATTCGGGCGCTCCGGCTTAATCGGCATGTGGCCCAAGCGCTTATCCATGTTCAGCTGTCGCATGTGTGCAACTGTTTTGCTGTTATGTTCGGCATTTGCGCTACGGGCCGACCCGCAGGCCGGGCAGGCGCTGAAAGTTTCGCAAACTCCGGATAATGGCGTGCTGCATGTGCAGGCCAGACAAGCTCCATTGTCTCAGTTGTTGGCCGGCATAGCCAAAATTGCCGGACTGGGCCTGCATTATCTAAGCCTGCCTGCAGAAAGGCTGATAGATGGCGATTGCCAGGCTGTGCTGCTGGCTGAAGTGCTGACATGTTTGCTGGGTTCACCGCAAAACGTGGTGGTGCGTTATTCGCCGCAGGGCCGTCCTGCAGAGGCTTGGCTATTAAGCAGCGAATTCAACGGCAACGGCGCGGAGGGCGTTCAGTTAGTTATGCCGTTGGCCGGCAATATCGGCTTTGCAGAGGAAACCAGCGCTTTTGACATTCTGAGCTATTCCAACGACAACGACAAGCGCGCCAAGGCTGTTTGGGAGCTGGGGATGGGCGATTTTACCGAAAATCCGGAACGCGCAAAAAAGCTATTGACTGAAGCCTTAAGCGATCCGGAGCCCGGCATCCGTTCCAGAGCGCTTACCAGTCTGTCCAAAATGGACGGCGGCGTTGCCGAGCCGCTGTTATATCAGATGCTGAACGATGACAGCCCTAGCGTGCGGCTGTCGGCTGTGGCGGCCGGCATTCAGAATACCGCTTTTCTGATGCAGGCCCAGCAAAACAATATACCGGAGGTAGGCGATTCCGCTACCGCCATTCTAAACAAGTTAAACAATACCATCGCCGAGCCATGATCAGTTTAAAGCGTATTGAAAAAATCAGGTTTTTGCGTAGCGTTAACCGCCCACTTAGCTGATTAAATCCATGTCTATGCAGCCATTCTTAAAACCGCAACAGCTGGAGCCTGCCGAAGCCTTATCCGCCGCGGCAACTGCCGTAGCGTTTTACCGGCAGGGCAACGCCTTGCTAAAGCTTAAACAGTTTGCCGAGGCTTTGCCGTATTATGATCAGGCTTTAGCGTTAAAACCCGATTATGCCGAGGCCTGCAGCAACCGCGGCATCGCCTTGCAAAGACTGGCCCGCTATCAGGATGCCCTGGCCGGTTTTCAGCAGGCCATCGCCCTGAAACCGGACTATGCCAACGCCTATAACAATTGCGGCCTGGCGCTTAAAGATCTCAAACGTTACCCGGAAGAACCCGCCTGCTATGAAAAAGCCATCGCCCTGAAACCGGACTTTGCGGAGGCCCATAATAATCTGGGCAATGCCCTGCAAAACCTCAAACGCTATCCTGAGGCTTTGCAGCACTATGAACAGGCGTTGGCTTTAAACCCCGGCTATGTGTCTGCGGCCTGGAATAAGGCGCTACTAAAATTGCTTGCCGGTCATTTTGAAGAAGGTTACCGCTTATATGAATGGCGCTGGCGAAAACCGGATTTTGACGTGCCGCTGCTTGGCAATCGGCCGCGCTGGCGGCCGGGTCAGCAGGTTGAACGCTTATTGATCTGGGCGGAACAAGGCGTGGGCGATCATATCTTCTTTGGCGGCCTGCTGCCGGAAGCCCGGCAATTTGCCCGGCAATTGATCGCGCTGGTCGACGCCAGGCTGTTGCCGCTATTCAGGCGCGCCATGCCGCAGATCAGCTTTTTTCCGTCTAATCAAACGCTGGCGGAACATCAGTTCGATGCGCATTTGCCTATGGGTAGCCTGCCCGGCTATTTGCGCAACTCGCTAACCGACTTTACCCCAAACCGCCGCTGCTATCTGTCTGCCGACCCGCTCAGGGTGGCTGAACTCAGGCAACAACTAGCCGATCCGGCAGAATGTCTGGTCGGCATCACCTGGAAAAGCAAAAACCCGCAAAGCGGCGATCAAAGAACCCTGGATTTAAACGCCTTTGCCGGGTTGTATGTCCCTGGCCTTAAATTTTTGAATTTACAATACGGCGATGTGGATGCCGAAATAGCTGACTTTAAGACGCAGACCGGCATAGAAGTGCTGCAATGCCCAATGGTCGATAATATGCAGGATCTGGACGGCCTGGCGGCGTTGATTAGCGCCTGCGACCTGGTGGTTTCCATCGATAACACCACGGTGCATCTGGCCGGCGCCTTGGGTAAGGCCTGCTGGGTATTGTTGCCGTGCCTGCCTGATTGGCGCTGGCTGCTGGATAGAAGCGACAGCCCCTGGTACCCGTCGCTCAGGCTTTACCGGCAACAAACCCAGGCAGACTGGCATGATGTGTTGCTGCAGGTTAAAGCCGACTTAATCCGCCTGATCGAATCATCGCAATTGACGGGTTTGTAAACACATGACAATAAGCATTGTAACTATTCTGCGTCATTTATTGATTGAAAAACCATGCTCTATAGGATGTGCTGAACGGAGTGAAGCGCATCTTTCGCGGCCGATGCGCTTCCTGTCGGCACATAATAAAAATAATGTAGTATGAGAGACAACCCGATATGGCTTTGAAATCCGCTACCACTGCCTTTAGCCCAACAGTCTATCCGACTGCCGCCGAGTATTTCGACCAAGGCAATGCCCTGCAAAAATGTAAACAGTTTGAAGCGGCGCTGCTCTGTTATGAACAGGCATGTTCCCTACAGCCGGATTTTGCCCAAGCCTGGTGGAAACATGGCAATATTCTGCAAAATCTTAACTGCTACCCGGCAGCCATGGCTAGTTATGATCGAGCGATTGCGCTTAAGCCGGATTATGCCGAAGCCTATAGCAATAAGGGAATCGTCTTACAAAAGCTCAGGCAATATGCAGCGGCTCTAGACAGCTTTCAACAAGCTATTGCGCTGAAACCGGATTATGCCAATGCCTATAACAATTGCGGTCTGGCGTTTAAAGATCTCAGGCAATTCGAGGCGGAGTTGGAATATTATGAAAAAGCCATTGCCCTAAAACCGGATTTTGCCGAAGCCTATAACAACCACGGCAATGCCTTGCAAAACCTCAAACGTTACGAACAGGCGGTGGTCAGCTATGAACAGGCCATCAACTTAAGGCCGGATCATGCCAAGGCCTACAATAACCACGCCGGCGCATTGTTGAAGTTGAAACGTTATGCGGACGCCGCGGCCAGCTATCAACGCGCTTTGGCGCTAGACCCGGATTATGAGTTCTTATTAGGAAACTACCTGCATACCAAGCTGAAAATTTGCGATTGGCGCAACATAGAGCCTGAAATAGCGGTGCTGATTGAAAAACTGCAGTCCGGGGCAAAAGTGACCTATCCGTTTAACGTTTTGGCTATCACCGATGATCCGGCGCTGCAGCTCCGCGCTGCGCAAATATGGGCAACGCAGAAAACCGCTGTCAATCTCGATGTTTTGCCGAACATACCTAAGCCGCCAAGGCGTGGCAGGATTCGCATTGCTTATTTCTCAGCGGATTTTTGCATGCACCCGGTAGCGCTGTTAACGGCGGAATTGTACGAAATACACGACAGAAGCAAATTTGAGATTATCGGTATTTCTGCCGGCGCGGATAAGGACGAGATGACAGATCGTCTGCAAGCCGGGTTTGACCGCTTTATCGATGTGCAGGGCTTTTCTCCCGGCGAGGTGGTTGAACTCGCTAGGAGCCTGGAAATTGACATTGCCGTGGATTTAGGCGGCTATACCGGCGCTAACGAGACTAAGGTATTCGCCATGCGGGTTGCGCCTGTGCAAGTCAGCTATCTGGGTTATTCCGCTACCCTGGGTGTCGATTACATGGATTATTTAATCGCTGACCCTGAATTGATTCCGGCGGCCTGCCGTGAGCATTATTCGGAAAAAATTGTGTATTTGCCGCATAGTTACCAAGTTAACGACAGCCGCAGAGCCATTTCCGACAAGCAGTTCAGCCGTGTAGAGTTCGGTTTGCCGGATTCCGGTTTTGTATTTTGCAGCTTTAACAATGGTTATAAGCTAAATCCCAATATTTTCAGTTGTTGGATGCGGATACTGTCTCAGGTGGAGGGTAGCGTGCTTTGGCTGGCGGTGGACACTGCCGATATAACCGATAATTTGCTCAAAGAAGCCGCTGTGCGCGGCATCGGCCCGGATAGAATGATTTTTACCGGACGCATGCCTCGGCTGGACGAGCATTTGGCCAGATTGCGGCTGGCGGATTTGTTTTTGGATACTTTGCCTTATAACGCCCATACCACCGCCAGTGACGCTTTGTGGGCGGGGTTGCCGGTGCTGACTTGCCCCGGCCAAACCTATGCGGCCAGAGTGGCCGCCAGTCTGTTGACGACCATCGGCTTGCCGGAATTGATTGCCGAAACCCCCGCACAATATGAGGCCCTGGCTATTGAACTGGCCGCTAATCCTGAAAAACTGGCGGGCATCAAAGCCAAACTGGCCCAAAACCGCCTGTCCTCGCCCTTATTCGACACCGGACTGTTCACCCGCCATCTGGAAGCCGCCTATACCCAAATGTACGACCGCTATCAGGCCGGTCTACCCCCGGAGCATATTGATGCATAAAATAAATCAAATACAAACAAAAAACCAAAGTAGGATGCTGCTAAACGCAGTGCAGCGCATCGTTCGCGGCCGATGCGCCGCCCGTTGGTTGGCGGCATCCTACAGGGTTTTGATTTTAGACGGTAGAGGATGCGCCAAGCCATGCCCGGCGCATCAATCGAGCCACATTCACGCCATTGATTTCACGGAATACCAATGAAACAGAATAGACTAGCTCAAGCCGCCTCAAACCAAACTGATGCCGTCCGGCAATTGCTGGCCAAGGCCGTGACTTGCCACCAAAGCGGCCAAACCGGACAGGCCGAAGCCCTATATCAGCAAATATTGGCTGTACAACCCTGGCATTTTGACGCCTTGCATTTATTGGGCGTTATCGCTGCCCAATCCGCACGGTTTGCCGAAGCGGTAGAGCTGATCGGCCGCGCCATCCGGGTTAATCCTAAAAATCCGGACGCGCATTTTAATCACGGCAATGCCTTGCTGGAGCTTAAGCGTTACCGGGAAGCCCAGGAAAGCTTTGGCCACGCCATCACCCTGCGGCCTAACCATCCGGCCGCCTACTGGAAACGCGGTCTGGCAATGCAAAACCTGCCGGAGTTTAAAAAGGCCTTGGCCTGCTTTGACCGGGCTATCGCGTTGAAAGCCGATTATGCCGATGCCTACAATAGCCGTGGCGCCGTATTAATTGATCTTGGCCGCTACGACTGCGCTGTAACAAGCTTGGACCGGGCCATAGCAAACCGGCCGGACTATGCGGCGGCCTACTATCATAAAGGTATTGCCCTTAACCTGCTTGGCCGGTATGAATCGGCGCTGGCCAGTTTTGATCGGGCCATCTCACTGCAGCCGAATTTGGTTGATTGTTACATCAGCCGTGGAGAAACCCTGCAAAACCTCAAACTTTACGATATGGCCATGCTTAGCGTGGAACAGGCCATTGCGCTACAGCCGGATATGGCGGAGGCCTATTACAACCGCGGAATTTTATTAACCGAACTCAAGCAATTTGAGGCGGCGATAGAAAGTTTTACCCAGGCTATTGCACTGAAGCCTGACTACGCGGAGGCCTATCATAATCTTGGGCTGATACATCTTCAACTTGAACAATATCCAGCCGCTTTAAAAAGCCTGGATGAAGCGATTGCCCTGAAACCCGGCTATGCCGATGCCTATAGCAATCATGGCCTGACCTGCATAAAACTTAAGCAATATGAAGCGGCATTGGCAAGTTTGACGCAAGCGGCGGCATTAAAACCCGGCTGTGCGGAAACCTGTTTTAATCTGGGCGGCGTCCTGCAAAAACTCGAACGCTATCAGGAGGCGGTGGCCAGTTATGAACAGGCCATTGCCCGTAAGCCGGATTACGCCATGGCTTACAATAATTACGGCAACACCTTGCAGCACCTGGGACAACACAATGCGGCCCTGGAATGCTTTAATAAGGCCGCGGTGATACAGCCGGACTATGCCGAAGCCTACTATAACCTTGGCCTAAGCTTAAATGCGCTGCATCGTTACCCGCCGGCAGTAAACAGTTTTGAGCAGGCGATTGCCCTTAAACCGGACTATGCCGACGCTTTTAATCATCGTGGCCTGGCGCTTTACCAAATGGGCCAATATA